>VXRS01000299.1 GCA_009838385.1 Dehalococcoidia bacterium
AATGGCGCGCCATGGGACGGGTGCTCGACGCGCTGAGCTGGGTCGTGACGGTGCGACCGGCGGTGACGCTGGCAGTGGTTGCCGCAATCACGGTAGCGCTGGGGGCGGGCATCCCGCAGCGGGCGCCGCAGGCCGACAACGAGATCTTTCTCTCGGACGACAGCGACGTGGCGGTCGCGCTCGCCAAGCTCGAGGAGCGATTTGGGGAGTCGGCGGAGACGGCGTCGGTGACGCTGCTGTTCCGGGGGGAGGCCCTCACGCCGGCGGGGCTGGCGCAGATCGACCGGGTGATCGAGCGGGTCACATCGGACGAGCGGGTGGCGGACGTGCTGGCGGCGGGGGACGCGGTGGTCGCGCCGACGGAGCCGCTGGCGGCGGTGCTGGAGGTGGAAGGGTTCGGGGACACGACGCAAGCGGAGATCGACGCGGCGCTCGACCGTATCGGGCGGGAACGGGCCATGGCCGGGCAGCGGGCTGCGCTCGACTCGCTGACGGGCGTGGACGCGGACGGAACGCCGGTCGCGATCGCCACCATCCGCCTGCGCGACCCGGGCGACATCGAGACGCTGGTCGAGGCCGAGCTGGCGATCCACGAGCTCACAGAGGCAGTCGAGGGGCCGCTGGCGGCGCGCAGCGTCTCGGAGGCGACAATCGACGAGGAGGGCGACCGGGCGACGGGTTCGACGATGCTGCGGCTGATGGGCGTCGCGCTGCTGGTGATCGCCGCGCTCACGTTCCTGTTCATGCGCTCACCCTCGGACCTGCTGCTCACGCTGGCGGGGTTGCTGGTGACAATCGTGTGGATTACGGGAGCGCAGGGGTGGCTGGGACCGAACGGGCTGGGGTGGATCGGACCGCCGAACATCCTGACGACGATGGTGCCGATCATGTTGATCGGACTGGCGGTCGACTACGCCATCCAGACCATCGCCCTCTACCGAGAGCAGCGCATCGCGGGGGAGGCGGTAGGGGCAGCGGTTCGGCGGGGGCTGCGCACGGTCACGATTCCGCTCGCGCTGGCGGCGGGGACGACGGTCGTCAGCTTCCTGACAAACCTCGCCTCGCCCATCCCGGCAAACGGCGACTTCGGCATCACGGCGGGGCTGGGGGTGGCGTTCGGATTGATCGTGATGCTGACGCTGGTCCCGGCGGGGCGGGCGCTCCTCGACCGGCGCCGGGAGTCGAAGGGGAGCCTGCCAACGGCGCGCCCGATCTCGAACGCGCTGCCGGGCGTGGGCGGGGCGGTGGAGGCGCTCGGGCGGGAGCTGGCGAGGCGACCGGCGCCCTACCTCGGGCTGGTGGCGGTGGTGACCGTGCTGCTCGGGCTGGCGGCCACGCGCATCGACTCGACCTTCGACACGCGAGACTTCCTGCCCTCGGGCGGCGATGCGATGACGGACCTGGAGACGCTCGACGCGGCCTTCGGGGGCTCGACGGAAGCGGTGAACGTGCTGATCGAGGCGGAGGTGACGCAGGCGCGCACGATCCTGAACCTGCTCGACTTCACGGACGCCTTCCAGGACGACCTGCGGCGACCGGTGGGCGTGGTCGGGGACGTGCAGGGGTCGGTGGGATTGCTCGTGCTCGACTGGATCACGGACAGCGGCGCTCCTGGCGACAGGTACGACGCCGAACTGGCGACCCTCTTCGAGGAGGGGTCGGCGGGGGTGCGGGTCGACCCGGTTGTAGCGCAGGCGTTCCTCGACCGGCTGGCGGAGCTGGACCCCGAAGCGGTCGCGCGGGTGCTGGTGAACAACCCGGAGGGGGCGGACTCGCTCCTGATCCAGTTCCGGGCGCTGGCGGGGGATCAGAAGCGGACGGCGGCCATGCTGGAGGACATCAACGGGCTCTGGTTCGGCGGGGAGGACGAGTTCACGGCGACCTCCGGGAGCATCATCAGCCTCGAGATTGTCGAGGTGATCACGGAGAGCCAGACGGAAGCGATCGTGACGACGATCGGTGCGGCGCTGGTGATCCTGACGCTCTTCTTCTGGGTGACGCAGGGGCAGCCGGCGCTGGGGTTCATCGCCGTCGGACCGATCGTGCTGGTGCTGGTCTGGGTGCTGGGGACGATGGCGCTGCTGGGCATTCCCTACAACGTGGTGACGGCGCTGATCACGGCGCTCTCGATCGGGATCGGGGTGGACTACACGATCCACGTCATCCACCGCTACAAGGAAGAGTTCGCACACCTGCACGACCCCGAGGCGGCGGCGAGCCAGACTCTCGCAACGACCGGGTCGGCGCTGATCGGGTCGGCGCTGACAACGGCTCTCGGATTCGGGGTGCTGGTGTTCTCGCCGCTGACGCCGTTCCAGCAGTTCGGAGTCGTGACGGCGATCACGATCGCGTACGCGCTGGTGGCGGCCGTGCTGGTCGTGCCGCCGGCGATGATCGTGTGGGGGGCGTATCAGAATCTGAGACTGCGACACGCGGTCGAACGGGCGCGCACGGAGCTCGGGGAGGAGCCGTAGGCGGGCTCACGGAACCGGAGTTGCCGCGCTCTTCGGGCATCGTGAGAATGGCCCTCTATGGGTAAGCTCCTGGACCTGGTCAGCCGGGCGGTGACGGCGCGGCCATGGATCACGCTCGCCGTCCTCGCCATCGTGACGGTTCTGCTGGTGGCGGGAATCGGGCAGCGGGCGCCACAGGCGGAGAACGAGGCATTCCTGCCCCAGGACAGCGACGTCGCCCGGGCGATGGCGCAGATCGACGAGCTCTTCGGCGACTCCGCCGACGTGAACCTGGTCACCCTCGTCTTCCGGGGCGAGACGCTTACGTCCGACGGACTCGCGCAGATGCACGCCCTGCTGGGGCGGATTGCGGCCGACCCGCAGGTCGGCAGCCTGCTCCCGCCGACGAACGCGATTCTCGCGCCCACGCAGGTGATGGCGTTCCTGCTGGAAACCGACGACTTCGCCTCGGTGCCGCAGGCGCAGATCGACGCGACGGTCGAGTACCTGCGCACGACGCCCGAAGCGGCGCAGCTGTACGCAACGCTCGATGCGCTGGTCGGAACCGACGCGGACGGAACGCCGGTGGGCGTGGCGATGGTGCGGGTGCTCGAGACGGACGACGACGCGAGCGACGACGCACAGCTCCGCATCGAGGATTTGACGCAGGAGGCCGAGGGTCCGCTGCACGTGCGGAGCCTCTCGGTGCCGGTGATCGAGGAGGAAGTCCTGGAGGCAACGGGCTCGGGCATGCTGCCCGTGATGGGCATCGCCCTCCTGGTCGTGGCGCTGCTCACCCTCCTCTTCATGCGCACCCTCTCGGACCTGCTCCTGACGGTTGCGGGGCTGATCCTGGCGGTGCTCTGGACGGTGGGGGCGGAGGGCTGGCTGGGGC
>VXRS01000202.1 GCA_009838385.1 Dehalococcoidia bacterium
GGGGGACCGGCACACCTATCACCTATCACCAACCACGGGCGGCGCCCGGCGCCGCCCCTACCCCATCCCGCCCAGGGACAGCCCCACCAGCAGCCCGATGAACCCCAGGCACACGACGCTCAGAACCCCGATCGTTCTCCACATGCGCGCAGTCTACCCGGTGGTCGGTGACTGGTGATCGGTGGTTGGTTGGCTCGCGTTGCTCGCCGGCCCCCGGGGTGGGGACCTGGGGACCGACCACCGACCGCCGACCACCGACCACCGGCGAGCGCAGCGAGCCCAGCCAACAGCCGCGAGCGCAACTCGCCCGCCCGCCCCTACTGGTCGTCCGGCGCGATGAATCCCTCGCAGACGATGCCGTCCTCGTCGGGGTCCGGCTCCAGCGGCACGCGGAAGTCCGGGAAGCCTGATCCGAAGCCCGACGCGTCCGCCTGCGCCCTGATGCTCCGCGACGCCTCCAGGCACGACGAGAACGCCGTCGAGAAGAGGATGATCTGCTGGTGGTCCGCCCACTCCTCGAAGTCGTTGTAGAACTCCGCCAGCGTCGCGTTGAACACGCTCTGGAAGGCCTCGTCCGCATCCAGCCCCGCGGCCGTGCCCCCGTAGAAGCGCAGCCAGTCCGCGAACTCGCCGTAGTCCTGGAGGGCGTACAGCATCACCAGCGTCTTCATGTCGTCGCTCGCCTGGTCACGGCGGATGCTCCGCGACCGCTCGTAGAAGATCACCCGGCGGAAGCGGTCCTCCGTGATCTCTGGGACATCGCCGGTGGCGTAGTGGTTCGCGAAGTAGTCGCGCACGCCGTGGCCGATCCAGGTCGGGTTCACCTCGCCCGTCCCCACCGCGCGGTTGAACCACTCCGACGCGAGCGCGACCTTGTCCGAGCGGCAGCTCGGCCCGATGAAGATGTGCTCCCCTTCCTGGAACGTGCACGTGTCCGGCACCTCCTCGGGCCCCCGTCCGAACACCTCCTGGTAGCGCAGGCCGACGCCGTTCTGGGAGTGGGCGATGTGGAGCGTGATGTTCCCCGTGTGCGTGATCCCGTACTCCTCCAGGGCGAAGTCGATCACCGCCTGCATCCGCTGCCGCACCTGGTCCTGCAGCCCGGTGACGTCCTGCATGCCCAGCACGTCGCAGCAGGGCCCCGCGACGGGCGTGTCGCTGTCGTCCGGCCTCACTGCCGGCGGCGGCACGCGCGTGGGCGCCGCCCCCGCCCCGTCCGGCACCTCCACCACCACCGAGACGGGCACGTCCACGGTGATCACGCTGCTTAGCTGGAAGCGTCCCGAGTTGCTGAGCGCGGCCATGTTGAGCGGCGCGGAGGTCTCCCACTCCCCGCCCGTGGGCCGCGTGCTCAGGAACAGCTCCCCGTCCGAGATGCGCCGCCAGACGCGCACCTCCACGTTCGCCGTCGTCTCCACCGTCCGCGTCGCCGCGAACGCCCCCAGCGCCCCGCCGATGGCGATGGCCCCGATCACGGCCGCGATGATGGTCGTCTTCAACGGCTACCCCCCGCCGGACTGAGCAGGATAGCGGACCGAGGCAAGGTCCTGTGGCCGGTAGGGCGGGGACCGATCGCCGATTACTGGCCAGCTACCGGTGGGAAGTGTCCCTCGCACACGATGCCGTCCCCGTCGTGGTCCAGTTCCAGCGGCACGCGGTAGTCTGGGTAACCCGCGTCGAACCCTACCTGTCCGCCGCGCAGCTCCAGGCTCCTGCCCGCTTCCTCGCACGACTCAAACGCGGTCGACCGCAGCACGAAGTTCTGGTCCTCCGCCCAGTCCTCGAATACCTCGTAGGATCGCGACAGCGACCTATCGAAGGCCTCCTCGAATGCCGCCTCTGCGTCGCCGCCGGCCAGGGCGCTCCGGTAGAACGCGACCCAGTCCCCGTACTGGCCGTACTCGTTGATCGCCCACATCACGCCCAGGGCCATCAGATCCTCCCCGGCGTGGCCCCTGCGTAAATCCCCCGACTCCTCGTAGAACACGACCCGCTGGTAGCGGTCCTGCTCCAGGCTGGGCGCCCTCCCGGTGAGGTAGTGCGACACGAAGTAGTCGAACGTCCCGCGCTGGATCCAGGCCGGAATCTGGTCGCTCGTCCCCAGCGCAAGCTGGATCCACTCCTTGGCGTAGGCCCGCATGTCCACCCGGCACCCCGGGCCAAAGAAGACGTGCCCGTCGCGCTGGAAGGAGCAGGTGCTCGGCAGCTCTTCGAGGCGCTCTCCGAATGCCTCCCGGTAGCGCACGGCGAGGCCTGTCTCGGTATAGGAGATGTTGATCGTGATCGGCCCGCTGTGCGTGAGGTTGTACTCCCGATCGGCGAAGGCGATTACCCTCTGCATCTCCGCCACGGCGGCTTCCTGCGCGGCGGGCAGGTCGCTCATGCCGCGCACGTCGCAGCAGGTGCCCGGCTCCGTCTCTACCGCCGGCCTGGCCGTGGGACTTGGCGTCGGCGTAGGTGTCGGTGTGGGAGTTGGCGTCGGTGTGGGGGTCGGGTCCGGTACCTCAACCTCCACCTCGACTGGCACGGTCACCAGCACCGAGCTGCTCTCGTAGAAGTTGCCCGTAAGGCTCATGTCGAGCGGGGTGTTGTGGGTGGTCCATTCACCCCCGTCGGGGCGCGTGCTCAGGTAGAGGTACCCGGTCGTGGCGCTCTCCCAGACCTTCACCTCCACCGCCACCTCCGTTTGCACGGTGCGCGTGGCGGCGAACGCCCCCAGCGCGCTCCCGATGGCGATGGCAGCGATCAACGCGACAATAATTCCGTTCTTCATGCCAATTACCATACGCTAGTGACTGGTGGCGAGTGGTAAGTGGTCGATGATCGGTCCACCCCTCCCCAACAGCCAACAGCCGCGCGTTTCGCTCGCCCCGGTAACCTTTTCCCGACCCCGGCGTTATACCCCCTGATTACATGCACGCGCGTGGGCGTCCGTGGGCGCTTCGCGTGGGCGGAACAGGTTGACCGTCGGAGATGCGAACCGTAGGCTCCGCTTCACTTCTGTCCGCTTTTGTACCACGGAGAAAGGAGGCCGCTTTCCCCCGCTGAGCGAGGCGCGCGCGCCGGCCCAAAAGGGCCCGCGCGAGAGGCGTGAGACGCGAGGGTTTCACCTACCGATCACCACGCACAGGGGAACGGCCCGGACCCGCCTGGAGCCATGCGCCAGGCACTGGCGGCAGAACGAGCGGGCGGCCCCACAGAGGAAGCGGAGCACCCCTCCGCAACCGCCCGCACGATCCGGGCGAGTCCGGAACACGACCGGCCCGCACGGGCCACAGACAAGACCGAATCAACACCCACGAGAAAAGGGGTACTAGATTTGAAGAAGAACCT
>VXRS01000138.1 GCA_009838385.1 Dehalococcoidia bacterium
GTCCCGATTTCGCGCGCATTCGGGGACGTTGCTAGACTCGATCTCGGAGAGGTGTCCGAGTGGCTTATGGTACCGTTCTCGAAAAGCGGTGTGCAGCAATGCACCGGGAGTTCGAATCTCCCCCTCTCCGCCAGCCAGCCTGATTTCCATTGATTTTCCGGCACGAGACCCCCTCCCCGTTCCCAGGGAGGGCGTGAGTGATCCCTTCGCGCGGTGTGGGCCAGCAGGCGGGCAACGCCCGTAGGCGACCCTAGGAGAACATCCTCGCTCGGACGGCCTCGATGGTTGAAGGGTTGAGTCCGAGGGCGCCCATGTACCCGGTGGCGGAGCCCCAGCGGCCACGGATGAAGTCGAGCGTGAGCTCCATCTCGTGAGGCGGCGCCGCCATCATCAGGCGGCCCGTCTCGATGCTGATCCCGTACTCCTCGAAGCGCTCCATGCGCTCCTCGACGAACGGCTCCAGCTCGGAGGTCGAGAGGGCGTAGTCGGCGATGATGCGCTCGTCGGGCACGCCTGCGAGGTCGAGCAGCAGGGCGGCCGCGACGCCCGTCCGGTCCTTGCCCGCGGCGCAGTGGAAGAGCACCGGCCCGGAGGCCGTGGCCAGAATCTCGAAGAGGGTGCGGTACGCCTCGCCGCCTTCGGTCAGGAACTGCCGGTAGGTCGCGGCATGACCGGGGTACTCGTCCATGCGCGCCAGGGCTCCGGGGGAGTAGTCGGCCTGGAAGACGGGCGCCTCGATGATGGTGATGTCGAGGGCGCTCAGGTCGGGGGTGGGGTACGTCTCGCGCTCGATGTCGGAGCGGAAGTCGACGACGACCTTGACCCCGAGGCCTGCGAGGGCGGCCTGGCCGGCTTCGGTCATCTCATGCAGGCTGCCGCTGCGGATAAGGTCGAAGGCGGTGGTGTCGTGGCCGCCGGCGGTGGGGTGGCCACCCAGGTGGCGGACGTTGCGGGCTTTCTCCAGGTGAATCCTTCGGTCGGTTGTGTCTCGTTCGATCGTTTCAGTAGTCACGTCGCTATTGTGTCAGGCGCGTGTGATCGGCGAGTGAACGCCCGGCGCTACTCCCCGGGGATTTCGGCGTCGGGGTGGGCGTCGTAGCGGGGCAGGTACGGCTTCAGGTCGAGCACCGGCGTCCCGTCGATCGCGTCCAGGCCGCGCACCCGCAACACCGTGCCCTCCACCCCGAGCAGCGGTACTGCCGCCACTCCCAGGTGGTTCGGACGCAGCTGGCTGCGCGTCGCCAGGATCCCCGTCTCCACCCCCTCCACCGGCAACGTCGATGGCTTCTCCGGCGCGTCCGCCGCCAGGTCCATGTAGAAGACCGCGACCACGTGGCTGTACTCCTCCATCCCGCGCAGTCGCTCGGCGTGCTCCGCCAGCACCTCGATGCGGCTCTCGACATCCTCCCAGCCGTGCGGACGCGGCTTCCCCACGTCGTTCCGAACCCACCCGATCGCCTCCACGGTGACCTGCTCCGGTGGCTCCGGCCGGTCGAACTTGCGGAAGCGATCGAGCAAACCCATGTCGCTGGTCAGTCGCTCGCTGAAGTGGAAAGAGGGGTGGAAACAGGCATGTCGCAGTGGTGTTCTTGCCGGCGAAAAGGTGCGGTCAGTATAGGCGTGGAGAGCCCCTTTCGAGTGCCCGAAAAGCTGGCCTTTAGCACCCCTATCGTGATAAAATGCACAGGAATCCTAACAATACCCGCGGTAGCGTTCCGAGCGCTCGCGGTCGAGTTCTCCCAAGGCAGCGTATGGCGATCGAACAGGCGACCCCGAGCACCTACACCGCAGCCAATATCCAGGTGCTGGAGGGTCTCGAAGCGGTCCGCCGCCGGCCCGGCATGTACATCGGTACCACCGACAAGGCCGGCCTCCACCACCTCGTCAAGGAACTCGTCGACAACGCCGTCGACGAGGCCATGGCCGGATTCTGCGACAAGATCGAGGTCGTCTTCCAGGCCGACGGCTGGTGCACCGTCACCGACAACGGCCGCGGCATCCCCGTGGGTGTCCAGAAGCAGACAGGCAAGACCGCCGTCGAGACGGTCATGACCGTCCTCCACGCTGGCGGCAAGTTTGGCGGCGGCGGCTACAAGGTCTCGGGTGGCCTGCACGGCGTCGGCGCCAGCGTCGTCAACGCCCTCGCCGAGGAGATGTGGGTCGAGGTCGTCCCCGACCCGGAGGCCCAGGGCAAGCGCACCGCCAACAAGGTCTACCGTCAGGACTACTCGCGCGGCGAGGCCCTGAACAAGCTCGCCCCCACGCCGCTCAAGAACGGCCGCGGCTACGGCACGACCATCTCCTTCAAGCCCGATTCCGAAGTCTTCGACTCCACCTCCTTCGACTTCGCCACCGAGGCCGACCGCCTGCGCCAGTACGCCTTCCTCACGAAGGGCACCTGGTTTCGCCTCTACGACGAGCGCGACGGGCAGGAGATGAACTACTACTTCGAGGGCGGCATCCAGAGCTTCGTCCGGCACGTGAACCGTGACCGCACCGTCCTCAACCACGACCCCGTCTACGTCGAGCGCGAGATTGAGGGGAGTCTCATCGAGTGCGCCATCCAGTACAACGACGGCTTCAACGAGTCCGTCTACACCTTCGCGAACGGCATCAACACGATCGATGGCGGCGCCCACCTGACCGGCTTCCGCAGCGCCCTCACGCGCGTCCTCAACGACTACGCCCGCAAGGCGAAGGTGCTGAAGGACGGCGACGCCAACCTCGGCGGCGAGGACGTGCGCGAGGGGCTTGTCGCCGTCGTCTCGGTGAAACTGCCCGAGCCCCAGTTCGAGGGCCAGACCAAGACCCGCCTCGGGAACGCTGAGGTAGCCGCGCACGTCCAGAGCGCGCTCGGCGACGCCCTTACCCAGTACCTCGAGGAGAACCCCTCCGACGCCCGCCGCGTCATCGAAAAGGGCATGACCGCCGCCCGTGCCCGCGAGGCCGCCCGCAAGGCCCGCGACCTCGTCCACCGCAAGAGCGCCCTCGAGAGCGGCAACCTCCCCGGCAAGCTCGCCGACTGCTCCAGCCGCGACCCCGAAGAGTCCGAGATCTTCATCGTCGAGGGCGACAGCGCCGGTGGCTCGGCCAAGCAGGGCCGCGACCGCCACACGCAGGCCATCCTCCCCCTGCGCGGCAAGATCCTGAACGTCGAGAAGGCCTTCCCCGAGAAGATGCTCGGTCACGAGGCCATCCGCCTCATCATCTCCGCCCTCGGCACCGGCATCCGCGACACCTTCGACATCACGAAGCTGCGCTACCACAAGGTCATCATCATGACCGACGCCGACGTCGACGGCGCCCACATCCGCACGCTCCTCCTCAC
>VXRS01000259.1 GCA_009838385.1 Dehalococcoidia bacterium
CGCGTGCCCGCCGCCAGCTTCTCGTAGTCGACGCGGGGCACGTCGATGAAGATGTCTATGCGATCCAGCACCGGGCCCGAGACGCGCCGCTGGTAGCGGGCGGCCGCGTTCGCCGGGCAGCGACACTCCCGGATCGGGTCGCCCAGGTATCCACACGGACACGGATTCTGCGCCGCCACCAGCGCGAAGCTCGCCGGGAACGTCGCCGACTGCCGCGCCCGGCTGATCGTGACGATGCGGTCTTCCAGCGGCTGGCGTAGTACCTCCAGCACCTGCGTGCCGAACTCCGGCAGCTCGTCGAGGAAGAGCACGCCGTGATGGCTCAGCGTGATCTCTCCCGGGCGCGGTACCGAGCCGCCTCCCACCAGCCCCGCGTGCGAGATCGTGTGGTGGGGCGCGCGGAACGGCCGCTCCCGCAGGAGCCCCGTCCCCGAGGGCAGGAGCCCCGCCACGCTGTAGATGCGCGTGACCTCCAGCGCCTCGTCGTTGGTCATCGGCGGCAGGATCGAGGGAATCGCCCGCGCCAGCAGCGTCTTGCCGCTTCCGGGCGGGCCGCGCATCAGCAGGTTGTGGCCGCCCGCTGCTGCCATCGCCAGCGCCCGTTTCGCGTGTTCCTGCCCGATCACGTCGGCCAGGTCGGGGCCAGCCGGCTCCGCGTCCTCCGTGTCGTCCGGCGGCGAATACGGCGCGATCGGCGCCTTCCCGAGCAGGTGCGCCGCGAGCTGCGTGAGCGACTCCACCGGGAACACCTCGAGCCCCTCGACAAGCGCCGCCTCGGGCGCGTTCGGCACGGGCACGAAGGCCCGCCGCGCCCCATGGTCGCGCGCGACCGCCACCATCGGCAGCGCCCCGCGCACACTGCGTACCTCCCCGTCGAGCGCCAGCTCCCCCACGAACACGGCATCCGCGAGGTCCGCCTCCACCTGCCCGCTCGCCACCATCACGCCGGCGGCGATGGGCAGGTCGTAGGCCGGGCCTTCCTTGCGCAGGTCGGCTGGGGCCAGGTTCACCACGATGCGGCTGTTGAACGGCCATGTGAGCGCGCTGTTGCGGATCGCCGCCCGCACCCGCTCCTTCGATTCCTGCACGGCCGCGTCGGGCAACCCCACGATCGCCGTCGTCGGGTTCTGGGCGCGGGAGATGTCGACCTCGACGTCCACCATGACCCCGTCGAGACCCACGACCGCGCTCGACTGCACGCGTGCAAGCATTGGCGCAGTCTGCCGTTCCTTGGCAAAGGTAGCAACCTTGAAAAGTTGCCCACTCCGAGTCCGCTGCCGTCCCTTGCAACAGCGCAGCAGGCGGAGTCGCTGGCTCTAGAGGTTCGCCCTCCGAACCTCGTAGAATGCCGCCCACTCTAGGTCAGTCGGAGGAGATAGCTATGAGCGCCCCCAATGTCCTGCTTGCCTCGAAGGGCCACCCCTTCCAGCGCGAACCCTTCTTCCAGATGTTCGACGCCTTCCAGCAGGAGGGCGAGATCTCGGCCTGGACGCACGTCGAGCAGCCCGCCGCCCAGCTCTTCTTCCAGCCCGAGAACTCCCGCGACTACGACTGCATCGTCGACTACTCGATGCCGGGTGTCTTCGGCGTTGGCGGTCCGCCCGATCCCCCCGAGGCGCTGAAGGACGGCTACATGCGCCTCACCGAAGAGGGCAAGGGGCTTGTGATGATCCATCACAACATCTGCTCCTGGCCCGGCTGGGAGGAGTACGCCGAGATCATCGGCGGCCGCTTCTTCTACAACCCCGGTAGCCTGCGCGGCGTCGAGTACCCCGACTCGGGCTACCTGCTCGCCGCGAACCACACCTGCATGGTCGTCGAGGAAGAGGCTGACCATCCCGTCGTGCAGGGCGTCGACCTCTCGTTCGAGTTGCAGGACGAGATCTACCTCGCCCCCTACCACGAGGACAGCCTCGTGCCGCTCGTGCGCAGCGACTTCGACTTCACCTACAGGAACTTCTTCTCGCCTTCGCTGGTCGTAAACGACGGCCGCATGTACGAGCGCGGCGACTGGACCCACCCGCCGACCCCGAACCTGGTGGTCTGGGCGAAGAACTACCGCAACAGCCCCATCGTCTACGTACAGGCGGGCGACGTGCCCACCTCCTACAACAACCCGAATTACCGCCGGCTGCTCGCCAACGCCATCAAGTGGGTCGCCTCCGACGAGGCCCACGAGTGGGCGCGCGCGCGCAACGCCGCCGCGGTTTCCTAGGGGAGGGAAGCGAAACCATGGCCAGTAACATTGTGCTCGAGAGCCTGGAGAAGTATCACTGCGGCCCCGGCGGCTGCGATTTCTCCGCCGGATCGACCTGCCCAGACTGCCCAAAGGAGAACACGCCCCACCTGACGTGCGTCTTCTGCAACCTCGACGGCGTCGAGCGCTATGGGGGCGTGTGTGATGAGCACACCGTCTCGAACGGCGAGCGCGAGGTGACGGGCCCCATCTGCGGCAACTGCCACGTGGTCCTGTACGACCTCGAACGCGACAGCGGCGGCTGGTCGATCATCAAGGACGGCAAGCCGCTCCTGGCTTAGGTTCCCGGCCGGTTCGTCGCGGGCATCACCGCTTCGGCGGCCGGCGTCCCGGGTCGTTCGGGATGCCCTTCGGGGCGTCTACGTGCCCCCGTACATTGCTGGCAGCGGCCTCGCTGGTAACCGCGCTCTCGACGAGGTGGAGCAGGGCCATGATGGCCTTCACGAGTGGGTTGTCTCTCATCTCGTTGCCTTCGCGAGGTGCGCCCGGGCTGTGCCCGGCCAGCATACGCCGCGCCGGCTGGCCGGACAGGTTGGCTGGGCCGTGCCGAGCCGCTACGATCAGTCGCGCCGCGGCCCCGTGGTGTAGCGGCCTAACACGCCACCCTGTCAAGGTGGAGATCGTCGGTTCAAATCCGATCGGGGTCGCCAGAAACGCTTCCAGAAGGCCCCTGCCAGTCGGCAGGGGCCTTGGCATGGCTGCTACGCTGGATCCTGGAGGCCAGCAGCCATGAAAGCGCTCCTGAAGCCCTTTGTAACGGTCCTCGCGTTCATCGACAGCGTCATCGAGAGCGTGGTCCGCCCCGAGCAGATGCGCCGGCGCGTCATCAACCGCATGGAAGTCACCGAGGGGTCCAGCCCCGACCCCAACCGCCGCCCCCGCCGCCGCTAGCTCGGGGCTCAGTTCGGCCGGACACAGGCCGGGAAGTTGCTCGTGAAAGCCCTCCTGGAAGCCACGGTCGCCCTCCTGCAGTTTGTCGACGGTGTCTTCGAGAGCGTCGCCCGCCCCTGGCGGCGCCGGCAGGATGTCATGGCCCGCTTGTTCTTCACCACCGGCACCCCCCGCTACCG
>VXRS01000266.1 GCA_009838385.1 Dehalococcoidia bacterium
GGCGACACGGTGGGCAGCCTCGGTCTGTGCCGCGATCAGCGAGCGGTAGACGCGGTCGTGAGCCAGGAGGTCGTCGTGGGTGCCCTGTTCCACGACTCGCCCCTCTTCGAGGACGACGATCCGGTCGGCGCTGCGAATCGTCGAGAGCCGGTGAGCGATGACGAGTGTCGCCCGCCCCTGACGGACAGCCTGGAGCGCCTGGTTGAGTTCCTGTTCGTTGCGAGTGTCGAGACTCGACACCGCCTCGTCGAGGACGAGTACCGGTGAGTCCTTAAGCAGGGCGCGGGCGATCGCGATGCGCTGGCGCTGGCCACCGGACATCTGGACGCCGCGCTCACCGGCAACCGTGTCGTAGCCGCGGGGCATTTCGGTGATGAACTCGTGCGCCAGCGCCGTCCGTGCCGCGCTCTCGACCTCGGCGTCGGTGGCGCCGGGGCGCGCCATGCGAATGTTCTCCCGCAGGCTGGTGTTGAAGAGGTAGATGTCCTGCGGGACCCACCCGATGAGCTCTCGGAGCGAGTGCTGGGGCAGCCGGCGCACGTCGTGTCCCCCGATCGCGACCGTCCCGGCGTCCACATCCCAGAAGCGCATGAGCAGGCTTGCGCAGGTGGTCTTCCCCGCGCCGGAGTGGCCCACGAGGGCCACGGTCTCTCCGGGCGCAATTTCGAGCGAGACATCCTGGAGCGCGGGAGCGCCGCCGCCGGGGTAGCCGAAGGTCACCCCCGTAAACGTGACTCGGGGCTCCATGTCGGAATCCGGCGGCGTGGCCCCTGGCGCGTCGGTAACGGGCGCCGGCTCGCGCATCAGGCGGAAGGCGCGTTCGGCTGAGGCGAAGACGATCCCGAGATTCTGTACCAGCGAGGCGATGGTGAAAATCGGGATGAAGACAAAGATCGCGAGCGTAATCGCCACGGGGTAGTAGGCAGGTTCGAGGTCTCCACGGAAGACGTGGATTGCCGCAACTGCAATGACGCTCAGCATGCCGCAGCTCATCAACGCCACGATGGCGCCCTGCTCGATCCCCGCGCGCATGCCATAGACCAGCTGCGAGCGGACGAGCCGGTTGCTGTGGGACTCGAGGTTGGCGAGGAACCTCCGCTGGAAGCCGAAGGCCACCAGTTCGCGCAAGCCCTGCACGCCGTCCACGACCTCAGCATTCAGATTGCCGAGGTCGGCCCTCATGGCGTCGCCCTGCCTGGCGGCGCGACGTCGCAGCACGAGTGGTGTTGTCGCGACCAGAAGCGCGAAGGGGAGGAGCGCGAGCGGCAGGCTCCAGTGCATTAATCCGAGGGTCGCCAACGCGAGGAGCGGCACCACGACGGCCACGACGAACGCTCCGACGGTGTGGGCATAGAACCACTCGACCGTTTCGATGTCGGCCATGGCTGCAGACGCCACGTCGCCGGACCGCCGCTGGATCAGGTACCCGGGGGCGAGCCGTTCGAGAGCGGAGTAGAGGTGAACGCGAAGGTCCGCGAGGATGCGGTACGCCAGGTCATGCGCGACCCACATCTCGGCCCACGCCATCACGGCCCGCAGGATGACGGCGGCCCCCAGCGCGATCGCCGGCGTACGAAGGTCGGTGGCGGTCGCGCCGACGGCGACCTGGCCGACCATGTAGGCGCCGAGCGCGGTGGCGGCAATCGTAGCGCCGTGGTTCAACACGCCCGCCACGATCGCGAGGGCCATCAGGCCGAAGTACCCCCGGATCATCCAGAGGAGTTGCCAGAATCCCGACGAGAATCGGGACGCCTTCAGGCCACTCGGCGCCGGCGCTGCCATCGGGTTGGCCATCGTGGTCATGAGACGCCTTCCCGCTGTGCGGAAACGAGCTGCGCGTAGTGGCCATCGCGCGACACGAGATCCCCATGCCGGCCCGACTCCGCGACCCGGCCGTTGTCGAGCACGACGATGCGGTCCGCGTGGACGACCGACGAGAGGCGATGGGCGATGACGATAGTCGTACGCCCTCGCGTGAGGAGGCTGAGCGCCTGCCGGATCGCCGCCTCGTTGGCGCCGTCCAGGTTCGAGGTGGCCTCATCAAGGATGAGCACGGGCGCGTCCTTCAGGAGCGCGCGGGCGATGGCGATGCGCTGGCGTTCGCCGCCCGAGAGCTTCGCGCCGCGTTCGCCAACGACGGTGTCGTAGCCATCTGGAAGCGACTGGATGAAGGCGTGGATGTTCGCTTTCCCGGCGGCGTCCCGGATTGCCTCCGGGGAGGCGTCGGGCCGCCCGATTCGGAGGTTGTCCTCGATGGTCCCGTTGAAGAGGTACGTGTCCTGGGAGACGTAGCCGATGGACCGCCGCAGGTCGTCCAGGGGGATGTCGCGGAAGTCCGTCCCCCCGAACGTCAGGCGGCCCTCCTGCGGATCAAAGAACCGGAGCAGGAGCGATGCGACCGTGGTCTTGCCGGCGCCGGAGCCGCCGACGATCGCGACGGTCTCGTCCTCATGAATCTGCAGGGAGACGCCTTCGAGGGCCGCGCGCGCGTCACTCGAGTAGCGAAACGTCACGTCGTGGAGGGCGATCGTTCCGGTGGGTGACGTGGCGGCGCCCGTCCGTTCGCCGGCCGCGTTACGGATCCCCGGTTCGGTATCGAGCAGATCGAAGATGCCCGTCGAAGCCGAAATGCCCATGTAGCCGGTGTGCCAGTACATGTCCAGTTCGACGAGGGGCCGAAAGCACTCAGACGAGAGAAAAAGGATTATCAGGAGCGCGGCGATGCCCAGTTCGCCGGCCGCCACCTGGAAGCTGCCGATGCCGACGGCGAGCGCCACGCCGCCGCTCATCGCGAACCCGACCATGCCGTTGCGGATCATCGAGATCGAGAGTTGGGCCATGGTGGCTCGGTAGAGCGCCTGGCTCGCGGCGCGGAGCTGTTCCCCTCGCCGCTCGCTCGCGTTGAGCGCCTTCAGCGTGACCATGCCCTGCATGGAGTCAACAAACTGGGCATCCAGCGACGAATAGGCGGCCCAGTGCCGCTGGCCGTACTCGCCCAGGATGCGGTCCCAGGCTCGGGGAAGGAGCGGCACGGCCAGCGCGAAGGCCAGGACGATGGCGCCGATGAGCGGATTGAGATACCCGATGAAGCCGACGATGCAGATGGGAACAACGATCGACACCACGGCGTGGGGCAGGTAGTAGCCAACGTAGGCTTCGAGTGCCTCGACCCCATCGACCAGGGTCGCCTGTACCTTGCCTGTTTCGGTGTGCTCCAGGTAGCCGGGGCCAAGCAGGAGCAACTGGGCGAACAGCCGGCGGCGCAGCCTGGTCTTGACCTGGGCCGCGACGTGCTTCGCCAGGACCTCGCGGGCGAAGATCA
>VXRS01000168.1 GCA_009838385.1 Dehalococcoidia bacterium
GAGCCCGAGGGCGCGAGCCGCCAGCAGCACGTTCTGGACGGCCGGCCAGACGTAGCCCCCGCCCCCCGCCCGTGTGGGGTCTGCCTGCACTTCCGAGAACTCCAGGCAGCCGATGACCAGCGCCGGGATCTCGTGCATGTGCTCGATCTGCCAGATCACGGCCTCCCGCATCCGGTCCCGCTTCGCCTTCGGGTGGTGCGGCAGCTCCTCGACCGTGTCGGCCGCCATGAAGGCCGTGAGGTGCTTGCGGTTCTCTTCCGCCAGCTGCCGCTTCGTCTCGGGATCGCGCACGATTACCCAGCGAACGTTCTGCACGTTCGAGCCCGTGGGTGCGTGGTTGCCCGCGTCCGCCAGCTTCAGCAGCAGCTCCTCCGGAACCGGATCCGGCTTGATCCGCCGCATCGCGCGGCAGTTGTACATAACCTCAAAGATGCCCATTTCCTCGGACATGGCGTCCTCCCTGTCACGTCTCTCGTGTGTCCGTGCGAGACTACGCGACCCAGCACTGGAGGCTACCCATGCCCGACCTGCTCTACGACAAGCGCGACCAGTTCGCCGTATTCACCATGAACCGCCCCGAGCGCCTCAACGCCCTCGGCGGCACGATGATGGACGACCTGCAGGAAGCCCTCGCCGACTTCAACGCCGACCCCGAGATGCGCGCCGGCATCCTCACCGGCACCGGTCGCGCCTTCAGCGCCGGCGCCGACCTGAAGGAGATGAACCAGCGCAACGTCGACCGTGGTGACCGAACTGCCCCCATTCGCAGCTTCGACCCCGCCAACAGCCTCCCCTTCTCCCGCTCTCCCAAGCCCTTCATCGCCGCTATCAACGGGCTCTGCATCGCCGGCGGCCTCGAGCGAGCCCTCGACTGCGACATCCGCATCTGCTCGACCGAGGCCTTCTTCGGCCTCTTCGAGGTGAAGCGCGGCATCCTCGCCGGCTACGCTATCCACCACCTCGCCCGCCTCATCCCCTTCAGCGATGCCATGTACATCCTCCTCACCGGCGACCGCATCGAGCCCGACGACGCCCTCCGCATGGGGCTCGTGCGGGAGGTGCTCGACCCCGACGAGCTGATGCCCCGAGCCGAGGCCATCGCCGGCATGATCGCCGAGAACGCCCCCCTCTCCGTCGAGGGCAGCAAGTTCATGGCCCAGCAGTGGCGCCAGCTCATGATCGACGAGTCCTACCGCACTGCCGAGTGGGTCAGCCGCGCCGTCCTCAACTCCGAAGACGCAAAGGAAGGCCCCCGCGCCTTCTCCGAGAAGCGCCCCGCCCGCTGGCAGGGCCGCTGACGCTGCGCTCTGCGGTCCGAAAGTGTTCGTTTGGGCCAGATCGAATTGATCCGTACACATTTTAAAGGAGCGCCCCATGACCACGAACGAAGCACCCCTGCGAATCGGCCTCATCGGCGCCGGCGGCAACATGAAGCTGCGCCACATCCCCGGCTTCCAGGAAGCCGGTGAGGTCGAGCTGGTCTCCGTCTGCAACCGCAGCGAGGCCAGCGGCCGCGCCATCGCGGACGAGTACGGCATCCCGCGCGTCGAGCCCGACCCCGCCACCCTCCTCGCCGCCGACGACATCGACGCCGTTTGCATCGGCACGTGGCCCTACATGCACCGCGACCTCACCATCGCCGCCCTCGAAGCCGGCAAGCACGTCCTCTGTGAGGCGCGCATGGCTATGAACGCCACCGAGGCCCGCGAGATGCTCGCGGCCTCCGAGGCCCGCCCCGACCTCGTTGCCCAGCTCGTCCCTGCCCCCTTCGACTTCAAGAGCTGGCGAACCGTTCGCCGCCTCCTGGAGGGAGGCTCCATCGGCGATGTGCGCGACGTGCACGTCACCGTCCTCGGCGGCGCGTCGCTCAATCTCGACGCACCCCTCCACTGGCGCGACCGCACTGACCTCTCTGGCATGAACGTGATGGCCTACGGCATCTACACCGAGATCATCGGACGCTGGTTCGGCCCCACCCGCTCCGTCCTCGCCCACGGCGCGACCTTCGTCCGCGAGCGCACCAACGCCGAGACCGGCGAACGCACTGCCATCGAGGTGCCCGACAGCCTCGGCGTCTTCGCCGACCTTGAGCGCGGCGGCCGCGTGACCTACCGGGTTTCCACCGTCCTCCACGCCGCCCCGCCCGAGGCGAACGGCATCTCCGTCTACGGCTCGGCCGGAACCCTCCACTGGCGCCTCGGCGACACGATGACCTTCGCTCCCCTCGGCGAGGAGCCCGCCCCCCTCGATCCCGACCCCGGCACCGCCGGCGGGTGGCGCGTCGAGCAGGACTTCGTAGACTCCATCCGGCGGCGCGCCCCCGTAACCCTCACCAACTTCCCCGACGGCGTCGAGTACATGCGCGTGATCGAGGCCACCCACCGCAGCCGCACCGAAGGCCGCGCCGTCCCCCTGTCGGAGGTCTAGCCCCCCCTCGGCTGGATGTTCCCTCTGGGGTACGCTCGAACCCGCGCGTGAGCGGGAACCACCGCGCGCCCCGAGGCTCAACGTTCATGTTCTTTGCCGGCGCTGCCGCCAAGTCCTTCGGAGCGCGCGACGTTATTCGCGACATCTCCTTCGTGGTTAGCGACGGCGAACGGGTGGGGCTCGTCGGGCCGAACGGTGCGGGCAAGTCGACCGTCCTCAAGCTGCTGGCAGGCGAGCTGGAACCGGACGAGGGGGAGGCCGGCTTCCGCGGCGGGCGTCTCGGCTACCTCCACCAGGAAACCGGTCTCACCTCGGAGCTGACCCTCGTCGCCGAGATGTGGCGCGCCTTCCC
This sequence comes from Dehalococcoidia bacterium, assembly GCA_009838385.1. The sequence goes on from VXRS01000168.1 coordinate 2,780, forward strand.
CGATGCCACCGCGATCGAGCACGAGCTCACCGAAGTCGCCCACGCCATCGAGAACGCTGCCGACGGCGCTCTCGACTCGCTCATCGAGCGGCAGGCCCAACTCTTCGAGGAGTTCGAGGCCGTCGACGGATACCGCATCGAGGCACGCATCGGGCGCGTGCTCGATGGCCTCGGGTTCAGCACGGAGGATCGGGCACGGCCCTGCGGCGACTTCAGCGGCGGTTGGCAGATGCGGGTGGCGCTCGCCCAGGCGCTCGTCCGCCGTCCCGAGAACCTGCTCCTCGACGAGCCCACAAACCACCTCGACGGCGCCGCCCGCGACTGGCTGGCCGGAGAGCTCGGCGAGTACACCGGCTCACTCATCATCGTCACGCACGACGGCCCCTTCCTCGACCAGGTCGCGGGCCGCATCCTCGACCTGCGCGACGGCGTAGTCGTGTCGTACACCGGGAACTACACCGACTACCAGCAGCAGAAAGCGGCCAAACTGAAGGCCCAGGATCGCGCCGCCGCCCGCCAGGAGCGCGAGATCGCCCG
>VXRS01000103.1 GCA_009838385.1 Dehalococcoidia bacterium
GTCTCGGCCGCCGCCAGCGTGAACGAGAGGTACGGGTCGAGGCTGTCCTGCTGGTGCGTGGGCAGCATGAAGAAGTGGTCCGAACGGAACACCGTCGGGAACCCCAGCCGCTCCGCCGTCGCGAGCATGCGCCGCCAGTTCTGCCAGTTCAGGCCGTGCTGGCCCTCCACCATCAACCCGACATCCATGCTCCGCCTCCCGCGCGCTCGTGCGGTTCTTCCGTACGGCTGGCCATCGCCGGTTCCGGCTCAGCCGGAGCCTGCGCTAGACGACGATCTTGCGGTGCGCGAACTTCCACTCTCCGTCGACGCGCGAGAGCTGGTCCTCGTACATCGCGGTGAAGACGGTCGCGTTCCCGTCGGTGTTGATCAGGTTCAGGTACGAGCTCATCGTGGCGCTGTCGCCATCGCCGTCGATGACCAGGTTGCTCACGTGGTGCCGCACCGTCGGCATGTTCGTGTTCACACCCTGGGAGAACTGGATGAGGGCGTCCCGGCCCTGGGAGACCCCCTGCGGCGCCTCGATCGCGCCGTCCGCCGTGAAGGTGTCCGCCCACGCCTCCGCGTTGTGCGAATCCGTCGCGTGGCAGTAGCGCGCGCTCAGGTCCATGATCGCCAGTCTGTCTTCCGCTGAGAGCATTCTTGCCTCTCTCCCATTTGCTGTTCTGGCGGGCGCAGCGCGTCTCCGGCTGCCCCGCCGGGGAGCGCGATGCTCGCAGGTCACCCCCCGCCCGTCAATGGAACTTCCTCCGCTCCCGCCTTGCTGTAAGGTTCGCCGCAGCCGCTTCAGGCCGGGCATCCGATACGGGCCGGCGGTGCGGGAGGTATCCGGTGGTCAACTTCGGTGTGTTCATGTTCTGCACGGCCAACACCATGCAGCCCGCGGACCTCGCAATCGCTGCCGAGGACCTCGGCTTCGAGTCCCTCTACTTCCCCGAGCACACCCACATCCCCATGCGCCGCTGGAACGGCGAGCCCCCCGACCGCTACGGCACCGTTACCCTCAACCGCGAGGGCATCCGCCCCTACGGCCGCCCCTCCGGCTCCGATACCTTCACCTTCGCCGAGGAGTACATCAGCCTCTACGACCCCTTCATCGCCATCGCCAACGCCGCCGCCGTCACCACAGAGCTCAACTTCGGCACGGCCATCTCGCTCATCAACCAGCATGACGTCATCACCTTCGCCCGCGAGCTCGCCTCCCTCGACCGCATCTCCCAGGGACGCCTCTCCATCGGCTTCGGCGGCGGCTGGTTCCCCGACGAGATGGCCGACCACGGCATCCCCTTCGAGCACCGCTGGCAGATCGCGCGCGAGCGCATCGAGGCCATGCGCGTCCTCTGGACGAAGAAGGAGTGCGAGTACCACGGCGAGTTCGTCAACTTCGACAAGTGCTGGATGGACATGAAGCCCATGCGACGCGGCGGCCCGCCCTTCCTCCTCGGCACCAACTCGAAGCCCGCCCACCGCCGCGTCGTCGAGTACTGCGACGGCTGGCTCGCCCCGCCCGGCACGCCCGCCATGCTCCAGGAAGGCATCGAACGCATCCGCCGCATCGCCGACGAGAAGGGCCGCTCGATGGACACCATCGACCTCAACGTGCTCGGCCCGGTCACCGACGAGAAGCACGCCGAGAGCCTCATCGAGATGGGCTTCGACCGGCTCATCATGTGGCTTCACATCGGCACGCCCACCGACGTCATCCCGCAGCTCAAGAAGTACGCCCGCATCAAGGCCGCCTTCGAAGGGGCCTAGCCCCCCGCCTCCCAGGAGCACGACATGCCCATTCACGTCGACATCAAGGACCACATCGCCGTCGTGACGCTGGACAACCCCCCGGTGAATGCCCTCGCGCCCGACTGGGACGTCATGGGCATCTTCGATTCCCTCTCCGACAACCTCGATGTGCGCGTGGCTGTGCTCACGGCCACTGGCGATCGCGCCTTCTGCGCGGGCGCCGACATCAAGGCCCGCGCGAACCGCGACCCCGACGCGCCCCCGCCCCCCAGCGGCACCGGCAACCGCCGCATGCGCGAGATGCTCTACTCGATCCAGGAGTGCGCCGTGCCCGTCATCGGCGCTATCAACGGCCCCGCCCTCGGCGGCGGCCTCGCCCTCGCCGCCTCCTGCGACTACCTCATCGCCTCCGAGAAGGCCACCTTCGGGCTCCCCGAGATCGACGTCGGCCTGCTCGGCGGCGCCCGCCACTTCATGCGGCTCCTCACCAACTGGGGCCTGGTGCGCCGCCTGCACTACACCGCCGAACGCCTCAATGCGCACGAGGCGCTTGAGCTCGGCATGGTCGTGAAGGTGGTGCCTCACGACCAGCTCATGGAGGCCGCCATGGAGGACGCCCGTCTGATCGCGTCCAAGATGCCCCTCGGCATCCGGCTCGCCAAGGAGAGCCTCCACATGATCGAGAACATGGACGTGAAGAACGGCTACCGCTTCGAGCAGACCCGCACCGCCATCCTCACCAAGACCGAGGACGCCGCCGAGGCCCGCAAAGCCTTCGTCGAGCGCCGCCCACCCGAGTTCACGGGGCGCTAGACTATTTGTAGTTGTCGCAGGCAGAGGTCGCATGATGACGGAACAGGAACGGAAGGCCCTCCGCATGCGTTTCGATGCGCTTGCCGATGAGTGGGCACACGAAACCCGCTTCCAGTCGTCTTCGACTGAGGTGGCCATGCACCCTGCCTATCAGCAGATCATCGGCATGGGTCCGGAAGCCCTTCCGTTCATTCTCGATCGCCTGGGCCGGCAGACCGAGCATTGGTTCTGGGCGCTTGGCGCCATCTCGGGCGAAGATCCTGTTGATCCGGATGAAGCGGGCAAGGTCGAAGCAATGGCAAGCGCCTGGCTGCGTTGGGGTCGCGCCAAAGGACTGATCCCGCTCCGTGCCGCCACTGCCTGAGGAAGAGCTGGAGCTCGTGTTCCCCGGCCTCTCGGGCGTGGCTTGGGAGATCGCGAGTCCGCAGGACGCGACCTACAACTGCGTTGCGTTCGCCCTCGGCGAAGTCCACCGCTGGTGGTGGCCCCTCCGCCTTCCTGCCTCAGGCGCCTACTGGCCCGCCGATGCTCCACCCGCTGAGACTGTGGACGCCTTTGCGGGCATGCTGGCGACCCTGGGCTTCACCGTTGCCGATGGCGAGGAGTCTGTCGAAGGCAGTTCAAAGGTAGCGCTGTTCGCAAAGGGCGCCCGCACGTTGCACATCGCGGTTCAGCGAGAGGACGGTCGCTGGGCCAGCAAGCTGGGAACACAGTGGGACATCGTCCA
>VXRS01000280.1 GCA_009838385.1 Dehalococcoidia bacterium
CCGCGTCCTCCTCGCCCGCGACGATCTTCCTCGCCAGGGCGATCAACAGGTCGTCACCGTCGTCCCCGTAGGCGGCGAGCCCGTCCTCGGGCAGCTCGCCCTCGACGGCGAGCGACGACTGGAGCTTCTGCGCCACGAGCTTGAGCGTGTCCGCCTGCAGGGTGTTCCGGTAGGCCATGAGACGACCTGCACGGGCTCCGTCTGACCGATGCGCCAGGAGCGCCGTGACGCCTGCCGCATGGTGTAGACGGAGTAGTCCATCTCTGCCCGGACGATCGGCCGGGAAGTCCATGAGGGCCCGCACTCATCTGCACGAGGAGCGGCTACGCGCCCGGGGGAGTGAGGAAGGAGATAGGCTCCTCTCGCGCTACTGGTGCTCGCGACACACACACAGCAGCAGGTGGAGCCCCTCACCTGTCGACAACCTACGTGGGAGCTACAACTAGGCTCGCTCCGCGACGGGCAGGCGAATCGTCACGGTGACACCCTGTCCCACCCCATCGCTCGCCACAGCGATCGTGCCCCCATGCGCCTCGACGATCGCGCGAGTGATGGCGAGTCCCAGACCAGACCCGCCGACCCTGCGAGTACGGGACTGGTCGGTGCGATAGAAGCGCTCGAAGACGTGGGGGAGATCGGAGGCGTCAACGCCGATCCCGTCGTCGACGACCGAGATGGCCAGCATCCCTTCCTCTTCAAGCCCCACCCCGACGACGATGCTCCCGCCGGCGTCGCTGCACTGAATCGCGTTGCTCACGACGTTCCCCAGCGCCTGGCTGATCCGCATCCGGTCGAGCTCCATCTCGGGGACGCCACCCGCCGCCTGCAGCGACAACTCAAGCTGTCGGGCCTGGGCCTGCGGCTGCCAGCGTTGCACCTCCGCCTCGAGCAACCCGGCAACCGCGGTGGCCTCGAGCGTGAGCCTCAGTTCACCGGAGTCGGTCTCCGCGAGGGCGTCCAGATCGCTGACGAGGCCTCGCAGGCGGTCGACTTCCTGGATGATGTGATCGGAGGCGCCCTCGGGCGTCTGGAGTCCGTCGCGCAGCCCCGCCGCCTCCAGCTGAATCACGCTCAGCGGCGTGTTCAGCTCATGGGAGACATCGTTGACCAGGCGCCTGCGCAGCTCGCGCTGCAACTCCAGGGCGGAGCTCATCCGGTTGAACGCCGCGCTCATCTGCCCCAGTTCGTCCGAGGACGTAACGGGCAGCCGCGTCGTATCCCCCTCGGCGATCGCCTGCGTCGCCTCGGTCAGCGCCGTCACGGGCGCCGTGATCCGTCTCGACACCCAGGCGGCCACCAGGATGGCGACGCCACTCGTCAGCACTCCGCCGACCAGGGTGATGACGAGGAGCGCGTTGAGAAACCCGTGTGACTCGCTCGACAGGAACTCCTGGTTGACATCCACGTAGACGTGGCCCACGGGCCGGTTCGCGGTCAGGTCGAACACCGTCTCGCGATGTCCGTCCAGGTCGGGTGCGGGGGCGCCGGGCGACAATGCGGAGGCGTTGTCCTGCACCACTCGCCTATCCGTGCCGACGATGACGACACGCACCGGATCGCGGTGGAGGGCCTCTACGTGCCCTTCGTCGCCTTCTCCCGACCCCTCTCCCTCCGCAGCGCCGCCATAGCCATACCCGGCCTCGGACAGTACTCCGTCCGCCGTGTCCCAACCGCCCGTCGCCGTGTACTCCCCGCTCAGATTCCGGGCGAGCTGGCGCGCCTCGTCGTCGCCTATCTCGTCGACGAACACATCGAGGCGGGACTGCGTCGCGTAGTAGCCCACGGCCACGCTCGTCAGGATTGAGCGCACGACGACGAGGACGGTCGCGCCCATGATCCGCCGGCGGATCGACATCAGTCGTCCTCCACCGCGAACCGGTAGCCGGCGCCGTAGACCGTCTGAATGGGCTGGCTGCCGTCACGATCGATCTGCCTGCGCAGGCGGGCGATCTGGCTGTCGATGGCGCGGTCGAACCCCTCGAAGTCGTCGTTGAACGTCAGCGAGATCAGCTGTTCGCGGGTGAGCACCTGGTTGGGATGTCGCATGAACGTGGCCAGCAAGGCGATCTGCGCCTGGCTCAGCGTCACGCGCTCCCCGTCGACCGTGACGATCCCCGTGGTCTCGTTCAGCGTGATGCCGCCGTGGGTCATGACCTGCTGAACCTTGCCCTTGACGCGACGCAGCACGGCCTCGGCGCGGGCGATGACTTCCCCGGGGTCGAACGGCTTGACGATGTAGTCGTCGGCGCCGCTGTCCAGTCCCGTGATCCGCTCGGCGGGGGCTTCCCGCGCGGTCAACATGATGATCGGAACGTCCGATTCGCGGCGCAGGATCCGGCACAGCTCCACGCCATCGAGCCTGGGCAGCATCAGGTCGACGATGACCAGGTCCGGAGCGATGTCCCGGGCCATGGCGAGGCCGGATTCGCCGTCATGGGTCACCTCGGCTGCGAATCCGGCGCGCTCGAAGTACACCCTGACCCAGTTCGCGATCCTCGCGTCGTCCTCGATGATCAGTACGGTGCCGCTCATCAGCAGACCTCGAGGGGGAGCGCGGACGCGGCGCCTGCGGGGGCACCGCGCCCATCAGCGGATGCCTCGACAGTCAGATTACATCTCCTGCCGAATCCGGAGCGCTCTAGCCGCCTCCTCTCCCTTCACCGCCGGAGCCGTGCTCGCCGGCGGACTCGCCGCCGCTACCGCCGTGCTCGCCGGCGGACTCGCCGCCGCTGCCGCGGTGCTCGCCGGCGGACTCGCCGCCCCCGGACTCGCCGTCTTCGCGGCTGCCTACCTCGGCGGGCGGGGTCCAGCCGCTGAACGGCGCCGCCGTCGCCGGGATGTTCACCCCCATCACCTGGCCGGGAGCCATGTCCACGGGAGTCGTCGGCCCGAGCTCCGTCCCGTTGGAGAGGTGGATCTCGATCCTGACGCGGGTCAACACATTGCTGGTCGTGTTCTCCACCGTGCCCACGAAGGCGTTGCTCGCCGCGTCGTAGTTGAGGATCAGCCGGGCGCCCCCGCGGACCATGTCGAAGGTCTCGCCGAGCGCCAGCGCGTTCGCGCCGCTGCCTTCCTCGCCGCCCGACTCTGAGCGCTCGCGACCGGAGCCCTCGCTCCCGGAGCCTTCGCCGCCGGGGCCGTGGCTCTCGCCGCCGGCGCCTTCACCGCCCTCACTCGAGTGGGGCACGGGACCCGGACCGCTACAGTCGAACACCTCCATGTGCACGACGTAGCCGTCGAA
>VXRS01000044.1 GCA_009838385.1 Dehalococcoidia bacterium
CCCCCCCCTCCCCCAGTTTTTTAATGACACGGCGAACTCCTAGTACAACACCTCTCTATTCGTCGGCTGGGTCAGTTTTGATTCAGTGACATGGGCGCGGAGGCCGCCGTCGCCACGCTCAACGCGAAGAGCGGCCTGCAGCTCACGGACCCGGTCGTTGGTGGCGCCGGCGTTCGTGCCGCAGAGCACGAGCGAGCGGGCGCGCTCGGGGGCGAGGCGCAGGAGTCCGGCGACGGCGCGTCCGCCCATGGACTGGGCGATGACGTGAGCGCGATCGATGTCGAGGTGTTCGAGGAGTCCGGCAAGGTCGCGTCCGAAAACGCCGCGGTCGTGCTCGCCGAGGGCGAGGGAGCGACCCCAGCCGCGGGCGTCGTAGACGGTGCAGCGGTAGCGCTCACCGAAGACGGGAAGCTGCTGCCACCAGGAGAGGGCGTTGCCACCGGCGCCGTGGACGAAGACCACGTGGTCGCCGTCGGGGTTTCCGTGCTGCTCGTAGTAGATGCGGGAGCCGTCGAGATCGGCGAAGGGCATCGGGGCAGTGTACGCGGGAGATCGACAGCTAGACGAAGCGATCGCGGACGGTGACGGCGTTGGGGGCGACCTCGGCGCAAGCGCCGCAGCGGATGCAGAGCTCGTCCACGATGTCGTAGCGTGCGCCCGCGTCGACGATGGCCTGGGTGGGGCAGATGGCGGCGGCTTCGGCGAGGCCAGGGTCGCCGGGGGAGGTAATCTCGTAGGTGATCATGCCGGGCAGGGAGCGGGTGGGGTCACGCTTTTCGCGAATGAGGGTCTCGAACTCGTCGCGGAAGTAGCGGAGGGCGAGCTTGACCGTCGTCATGGCGAAGGAGCCGTGGAGGCAGTTCGACCAGGTCATGGTCTGGATGAGGTCCTCGAACTTGTCGAGGTCGCTATCCCGGCCGCCACCGTTGCCGATACGCCGGAGGATCTCGACGGCGCGCTGGGTGCCCTGGAAGCAGGTGGTGCAGCGGCCACAGGACTCGTCCTCGGCGAAGCTGAGGAAATAGGTGCAGAGGTCGACGACGCTGGTGGTCTCGTCGAAGAAAACGATGCCGCCCGAGCCGAGGAAGAGGCCGCGGTCGCGGAAGGGGGCGAGGGTGAGGGGGAGGTCGGCCTCCTCGGCGGAAAGGACCCCGGAAAGGGGGCCGCCGGGCTGATAGCCCTTGAGGGCGGCGCCGCCGGGTGTGCCGCCGCCGTACTTCTCGAGCAGGTCGCGCACGCTGAGGCCGAAGGGGATCTCGACGCAGCCGGGCTGGTTCACGGCGCCGGAGATGGTGAACATCTTGGTGCCCTTGGCCTCGTCGTCGCTGACGCCCGACCACCACTCGGCGCCGTGGCGCAGGACGAGGGGGGCGTTGGCGTAGGTCTCGACGTTGTTGACGTTCGTGGGGAGGTTCCAGAGGCCGGCCTGGGCGGGGAAGGGTGGGCGGATGCGGGGCATGCCGCGGTAGCCGTCGATGGAGTTGATGAGGCCCGTTTCCTCGCCGCAGACGTAGGAGCCAGCGCCGACGAAGACGACAAGGTCGAAGGCCTTGCCGCTGCCGAGGACATCCTCGCCGAGGAGGCCGCGCTCGCGGGCCTGCTCGACGGCGACGTTCATGCGCTCGATGGAAAGGGGGTACTCGTGGCGGATGTAGATGTAGCCCTCTACGGCGTTGGTCGCCATGGCGGCTATGAGCATGCCCTCGATGATGAGATGGGGGTCGCTCTCCATGAGGATGCGATTGACCCAGGCGCCAGGGTCGCCTTCGTCGGCGTTACAGACGAGGTAGCGGGGTTCGGCGGTGGCGTTGCGGAGGAAGTCCCACTTGCGGCCGGCGGGAAAACCGGCGCCGCCGCGCCCACCGAGGCCGCTCTCAAGCATGACCTCGATGATGGCCTCCGGCTCCATATCGAGGGACTTGACGAAGCCCTCGTAGCCGCCATTCGCGAGGTAGTGATCGATGTTCTCGGGGTCGATCTGGCCGCAGTTGGCCATGAGACGGCGGATCTGGCCCTGCATGAAGGGGTGGTCTTCCAGCATGCCGATCGCGTCGCTGGGGGCTCCTTCGACGACGCCGAGGGCGAGCTCAGGGAACTCGCCGGCCTCGACGAGGGTGGCCTGCACGAACTCCTCGACGCGGTCGGGCGTGATGGAGTGGTAGAGGACGGTTCGCGTTCCGGCGGCAGAGCGTACGGAGACGGTCGGTTCAAGCCAGCAGAAGCCCCACGAGCCGGTCGTCTGGATGTCGACATTGAGGCCCTTCGCGGCTACCGCTTCCTGGAGGGCGGCAAGCGTCTCGGCGCCGCCACGGGCGAGCGAGGAGGTATCGAGGCAGACGTTGACCTGTTCCCGTCCGCTGGCGCGAGAAGCTTCCCAGCCCTCGCGGGCCTCGGCAGCGATTGCGGTGAAGCGGTCGTTCATGCGTCCCCCTTCACGTCGCGGGCGATGGCGACAGCCTTCGCGACCGTGAGGTCGCCGACGACCTCGCCATCGAGCCAGACCTGGGGCGCCTCACTGCAGGTGCCGTTGCACTGGCCGAGGCGCAGTCCGTAGGCGCCGTCCTCGCTCTGGCTGTCGAGCGCGAGGCCGAGGGTGTGCTGGAGGGCTTCGCGGATGCGGTCGCCGCCGAGGATGCGGCAGGCGGGGCCGCTGCACCAGGCGATCTCGCGCTCGGGCGGGGGCTCGGTGCGGAAGTCGGCATAGAAGGAAACGGCGCCGTAGACGAGCGCGGGCGTCGTCCGCATCTGGCGCGCGAGCACCTCGATCGCCTCGGGCGAGACGAATCCGTATCGCTCCTGAATCTCGATGAGAGCGGGGAGAAGATGGCCGCGTTCGAACTCGTACTCGGCGACGAGCTCTCGCAGCTCACGAGTGGTCGGCTCAGCCGCCATTGGCGCGGATCCCGTTTGTGAAATGCGGCACTACTATATGCGGGCCCCTCGCGCGCCAGCAACCGCGCGGGCGCCGGCATCCATGAGCTCCGCGGCCTGTTCGCCAAGCTGGAGGCTGTAGTTCTGGCCGCGGTCCTCGGGGTAGACCTGGGTGGTGTTGGAGAGGTAGAGGCCGCCGATGCCGGTCTCCATGGAGGGGATGGAGGCGGAATAGTTGGTGGTGATGACGGGCTGGCCGCCGGGGTCGCGGAAAAACCACTTCTCGCGGACCCAGGAGCGGTCGAAGGCGGGGTTGATGCGGCGGATGCTGTCCTCGTAGGCGGTGAG
>VXRS01000239.1 GCA_009838385.1 Dehalococcoidia bacterium
CCCCTCGTCCTCGCCACCCGCCCCGACCCGGTCCCCGCGCCCGGAGAGCTCCTGCTGCGCGTCGATGCCTGCGCCGTCTGCCGCACCGACCTCCAGATCTGCGAGGGCGACATCGAGCCGCGCCGCCTCCCCGTCGTCCCCGGCCACCAGGCCGTCGGCACCGTCGAGGCGCTCGGCGATGGCGTCGACGGCTGGCGCGTCGGAGACCGCGCCGGAGTCGCCTGGCTCGCCGGCGCCTGCGGCGCCTGCCCCCGCTGCGACGCCGGCCGCGAGAACCTCTGCGAGTCGGCGCAATTCACCGGCTGGGACCGCGACGGCCGCTACGCCGAACGCGTCACCGTGCGCGCTCCCTTCGCCGTGCCCCTCCCCACCGACCTCGACCCCGTCGAGGCGGCGCCCCTCCTCTGCGGCGGCATCATCGGCTACCGCGCCCTGCGTCTATCCGGCATCCAGCCCGGCGGCCGCCTCGGGCTCTACGGCTTCGGCGCCTCCGCGCGGCTGGCCCTGCAGGTGGCGAACCACTGGGGCTGCGAGGTTTACGTCGCCACCCGTTCCCCCCACGACCAGCAACGCGCCCGCGACCTCGGCGCCGCCTGGGCCGGGGGCACAGACGACGCCCCGCCCACACCCCTCGATGCCGCCGTCACCTTCGCCCCCGCCGGCGAGGTCGTCGTCGCCGCCCTCAAGGCCGTCGACCGCGGCGGCACCGTGGCCGTCAATGCCATCCACCTCGACCGCATCCCGGAGTTCCCCTACGAACACCTCTGGTGGGAACGCAGCCTCCGCAGTGTCGCCAACTTCACCCGCCAGGACGCCCGCGAGTTCCTCGCCCTTGCCGCCGAGATTCCTATCCGCACCGAGACCGACGTCTACCCCCTCGACGACGCCAACCAGGCCCTCGCCGACCTCGCATCCGGCAAGGTCGAGGGCGCCGCCGTCCTCCGCATCGGCTGAAGTCCTAGACTCGTCGGACTGACCAGCAAGGGAGCCTGCCGTGTCCTCTGAACCCACTTCAGAATCCCTCGACGACATGCGAGCCCGCAATGCCGCCGCCCCCGTCTCCCTCGAAGAGATGCTCGCCCTCAACCGCAGGGTCATCGACGAGTTCCGCGCGAACGACGGGAAGGTAACGGGCATGTTCGCGAACGAGCCCCTCCTGCTCCTCACCACCACCGGCGCGAGGAGCGGCGAGAAGCGCACCAACCCCCTGGTTCACACGCTCGACGGCGACCGCGTCGTCATCATCGCTTCGTTCGGGGGCGCCCCGAAGCACCCCGCCTGGTTCCTCAACATCCGCGCCAATCCCGAGGTCACCATCGAGCTGCCCGGCGAGACCTTCACCTCGAACGCGATCATCCCCGAAGGGGAGGAGCGCCAGCGCATCTACGACCAGCACGCCGCCGAGATGCCGCGCTTCGCCGACTACCAGGCGATGACGACCCGCGAGATTCCCGTCGTCGTTATCTCCCGCCAGTAGCACCCGGGGGCGCAGCGCTAGCAATCGCGGGCGGCTAGACTCTCCCGACGCAACCCGAGGAGACGCCCATGACGTCAGAAGACCCCATCGCCCAGATGATCTCCTACAACAACCACCTCATCGAGCAGTTCCGCGCCAACGGCGGGAAGGTCACCGGCCGCTTTGCCGATGCGCCCCTCCTCCTCCTCACCACCACCGGCGCGAAGAGCGGCGAGAAGCGCACCACTCCGCTCGCCCACAGCACCGACGGCGACAACATCATCATCATCGCCTCCTACGCCGGGAACCCGAAGCATCCCCAGTGGTACCACAACATCCGCGCCAACCCGGAGGTCACCATCGAGCTCCCGGACCAGACCTTTACGGTGAACGCCATCATCCCCGAGGGCGAGGAGCGCCAGCGCCTCTTCGACCAGCAGGCCGAGAAGATGCCCGCGTTCGCCGAATACCAGGCCAAGACCACCCGCGAGATCCCCGTCATCGTCATCCCCCGCCCGTAACCCGGCGGCCGAAAACGCGAAAGGAACGACCATGCCCCGACCCCGCGTCCTCACCGAGCTCGACGAGTGGCCACGCCACCAGACCATCGATACCTTCAACTCCGTCCAGACCGCCAGCCCCGAGTGGAGCGACGGCTACTGGCACTGCTTCGGCGACCCCGCGGGCGAGGTCAACCTCATCACCGCCATCCGCCTCTACCCCAACACCGACGTGATGGACGCCTACGCCATCGTCAGCGTCGACGACGGCAAGCAGTACAACCTGCGCGCCAGCCGCCGCCTCCGCCCGCGCATCGACGAGCTCCGCGTCGGCCCCTTCTGGCAGGAGATCATCCGGGGCATGCGCACCCTCCGCATCGGCTGCGATGACAACGCCCACGGCATCGAGTTCGACATCCTCTGGGAAAGCAAGGCCCCCGCCTACGACGAGGCCCCGGGTGTCCAGTACCGGCTCGACGGCCGCCTCGTCGCCGAGCGTTCCAACTACATCCAGGCTGCCGACATCGCCGGCTGGATCCGCATCAACGGCCGCGAGTGGAAGTTCGACTTCGGCGACGGCTGGGGCGGCACGCGCGACCACTCCTGGGGTATCGGCGCGGGCACCGGCACGGGCGCCAAGCCCAACCCCTACGTCGCCCCGCCGCTCACGCCTCCCGATCAGGGAAGCTTCCGCGCCGACGGCATGCGCCACTGGGCCGTCGTCAACATGCCCGACCGCTGCCTCTACTACGCCTTCCGCCTCGGTGAGGACGGCGTCTATCGTGCCTCCGGCACCGGTCGCCAGTCCGACATCGGCATCCACTCCTGGGTCGAGTACGCCTACGACTCCGACAAGGAGAGCTTCGCCTACACCGACATCAGGATCTCCGACCACGAGTGGGAAGACGGCTTGCCCCGCTTCAAGCGCGGCAAGATCCACCTCACCCGCCCCGATGGCGTCGTCGAGAACTACCAGCTCGAGGTCGTCAGCGAGCCCGTGTACATGCGCGCCGGCGGCTACGCCGACGGCTGGAACGACCGCCTAGGTCGCGGCGTCTTCCGTGGCGATCTCGTCGTCGAGGGCGAGGTCTGGGATGTCTCCCACCCCGTCAAGGTCTTTGACGACGACGGCAACGAGATACCGCAGATGAGCGGCGGCGGCGCCGACGCCGTACTCTCGACCGGCTAAACCAACAAGGACGCGCCCAGCGACACGGGCGGCGGGATCCACGAGTACG
>VXRS01000167.1 GCA_009838385.1 Dehalococcoidia bacterium
CGCGGTGATCGTCGCTGACGCCTCCGTTGTCGTGGAGATGCTCCTGAACCGCGACCAACGGGCAGGCGTCGCACTGGGGGTGCGCATCGAGAGCGGCGAGGAGGTGTGCGCCCCTCATCTACTGGATGCCGAGGTAGGACAAGCGTTGCGCCGTCTGGCGCTGCAGCGGCGGACGACAGCCTCGAGGACGCGCTCCTCCCTCGGCCACCTGGTAAACCTTCCGATTCGCCGCTATCCCCACGGATGGCTCTTGCCTCGCGCCTTCGAGCTCCGCGACAACGTCACCATCTACGACGGCCTCTACCTCGCCCTGGCCGAAGCCCTCGATGTTCCCCTCCTCACATGCGACTCGGCGCTCACGGGCGTTCCTGGTTGTGGCGCCATGGTCGAGATTCTGCCCGCGAGTGGCTGATCGCGCCCCTCCGGTTAGGCCGCTTACATCCCGCGCTACCGAACCCAACGGGCTGGCCGTGTAGCATGGGCGCGTCAGGGAGGGGTTAGACACTCATGCTGAGATTCGCCGAAGAGATCATCCTGCTTTTGCTCCGCGACGAGGACGGCACCTTCGTCCATGTGCCCAACTGGTCGATGGACCGCGCCATCGCCGGCGCCGTGCTCATGGACCTGGCCATGGAGAACCGCATCGACACCGACCTCGAAAACCTGATCCTGGTCGACTCCGCCCCGATCGGCGACACCCTCCTCGACCCTACCCTCGCCGAAATCGCTTCCGACGAAACCCGCGATCCCCGCTACTGGGTCGAGCACGTGGCCCAGCGCGCTCCCGAGATTCGCGAAGAGGCGCTCAACCGCCTCGTCGAGGGCGGCATCCTCGAACGCCAGGACGACCGTTTCCTCTGGGTCTTCCGCTCCCGCCGCTACCCCATGGTCGACGGCAAGGCCGAGCGCGAAGTGAAGCTGCGCATCATGGGCATCCTCTTCAGCGAAGAGATCCCGGACCCGCGTGACGTCGTCATCATCTGCCTCGTCGATGCCTGCCGCATCTTCCGCGAGCTCCTCTCCAAGCGGGAGCTGGAGCAGGTCACGCCTCGCATCGAGCAGGTACGCAAGCTCGACCTGATCGGCCAGGCCATGGCCCAGGCCATCCGCGACATTGAGGTCTGGATCACCACCGCCCAGATCGAAGGGCGGATGCTCTACTAGGCTGCGGCTGAGTCGATGGCCGGCGCCCCAGACGACCTGATCGACGGCTGGCTGCGCGAGGAGCAGCAGCCCTTCACCGGCTGGGACTTCTCCCACCTCGACGGGCGCATGATCGTCGACCAGGAACCCTGGTCGTACCTCGACCGCGCCGCCGAACTGATGGCACAGGCCTCGTCCGTCGTCGACCTGGATACGGGCGGTGGCGAGAAGCTCCTCGCACTGCGGGACCACTGGCCCGCGAGGGTCGTGGCCACCGAGGACTACGCGCCCAACTACGACCTTGCCTCCGGGCGACTCTCACCCCTTGGCGTGACAGTTGTGAGGACGCCCTTGTCCGAGACGGCTGCCATGTCCTTCGCCGATGGCGAGTTCGACCTCGTCCTGAACCGGCACGCTGCGTTCAACCCCAACGAGGTGGCCCGTGTTCTGTCACCTGGCGGGGCCTTCCTGACGCAGCAGGTCCACGGGATGTGGGCCTGGGACCTGCTGGAAGCGTTCGACGAGAAGCCCCGGTGGCCAGACGCCACGCCGGCCAGGTATGTGCCGCTGCTGGAAGCGGCCGGCCTCACAATTCAGAACGTCGAGGAGTGGGAGGGCAGGCTCGCGTTCACCGATGTGGGTGCAATCGTCTACTACCTCAAGGCCACGCCCTGGGAAGTCCCCGGATTCACCGTGAAAACACACCTTCGCCATCTGCTCGCTCTCCAGCGGAAGGTGGATGCGGGCGAGGAGCTGGCCTTCCACGCGGCCCTGTACCTCGTCGAAGCCAGGAAGCCGTAGCCGGAGGCCCGTTAGCCCTCGCTCGCCCAGCGCGTGAGCGCCTTCTCGGGGTCCCCAAGCTCTTCGATCGACTCGTAGTACCAGTCGCGCCAGCCCTCGCGGGGCAGCCCCGTGAACAGCATCAGGTTGAGCGGGTAGTTCTCGCTGTCCGTCACGCGACGGAAGTCGTCGCGGAACAGGAACGTGGGCTTCCCCAGCGCGATCGCCATGCCCAGCTCAACCATGACGCCCTCGTCCGGCGGCGCCCCGTTCACGACCGCGAAGATTGCGTCCGCCTCCCGCACGTCCTCGAAGTCCGCCTGCCCGATCCGCCAGGCCCAGTCCGGCTCGTTGCGGTCGATCTGATTGTTGCGGGCGAACGGCTCCCACACCTCCAGCCCCAGCTCCTCCAGCGCCGCCACCAGTTGCGGCAACAGCAGCGTCCGCTGCTGCTCCGAGAACCCGTACGGGCTCGCCAGGTAGATGGTCTTGCGTTGCCGCTCGGGGTTCGCCATGGCGGGCGCCAGTATAGGCACTGAGCCTGGAGGCACTCGGGCTTGACCCGCACCTCTACCCTGCCCCTATGCGCCGTTGGCTCGTCCGACTCGCCGCCATCGCCCTGCTCGTCGGCCTCCCACCAGCGGTGGCGGCGGACCACGCCTTCGCCTGCTCATGCATCGAGCCATCGCCACCACTGGAGGCGATGGAGGAGGCTGCGACAGTATTCGCAGGAACGGTGGTGGCTGCGAGGAGCCGCGGGAACGGGGGGAAGTTGTATGAGTTTGAGGTATCGCGGGTCTGGAAGGGCTTGCCCAGCGCCAAGAAGGAAGTAGTGACGGACGCTGATTGCGGGTATTTCTTCAAGGAAGGCGAGGAGTATCTGGTCTACGCATATCCTTGGGGCCGTGTCTTTGAGACCAACTCGTGCACTCGTACAACCCGAATGGACCGGGCTTCTGACGACTTGAGTGCGCTGGGGGAGTGGCGTGCTCCCGAACCGGCTAGAGGCCCGTACCGGCCACCCGTCCAGGAGGGGGAAGGCACTCCACTCCAGGGTCACGGTTCCCCGCTATCAGATTGGGCAATTGGATTGTTGGCGGCGGCTTCCGTCGCTGTCGTCGTGACCGGCGTCGTGGCGATTCGCCGCCGCGCACGCCGAACCTGAGCGGCCGCCGAGGCCGCTCAGGTAGTGACGAATCCGGTGCCAGGAACGCCCTAGACCGGGACCGCGATCTTCGCGAACTCGCCGCTCAGGTCGGCCGG
>VXRS01000276.1 GCA_009838385.1 Dehalococcoidia bacterium
TAACAGACAGCCCCACGGCCTCCCCCACGACTTCACCGGCTCTCGCGAGAACGTCGAGGCATCCGTCCTCAACTACCCCGACTTCCTCCTCTTCGACCTCGACCCCTACATCTACCGGGGCGACGAGGCCGCGGGCGAGGAGCCCCAGCTCAACCGCAAGGCGTTCGCCAAGACCGTCGAGGTGGCCCGCGCCTTCAAGGAGATCCTCGATGCCGCCGCGCTCCCCTCCTACGTGAAGACATCCGGCGCGACCGGCCTGCACATCTACGTTCCCGTGCTCCGCCAGTTCCCCTACCCCGTCATTCGCTCCCTCTGCGAGACCGTCAGCGGGGAGCTGCTCGCCCGCATGCCCCGCGATGTCACCCTTGAGTGGGCCTCCGAGAAGCGCACCGGCAAGATATTCCTCGACGTCAACCAGAACGCCCGCGCCAAGAACGTCGCCGCCATCTTTTCGCCCCGCGCCAAGCCCGGCGCGCCCGTCTCCGTGCCCGTCCGCTGGGACGAGCTCGACGACCTCTACCCGACCGACTTCACCGTGCTCACCGCCCCGGCGCGCTTTGCCGAAACCGGCGACCTCTGGGCCGGCATCCTCGATGCCAAGCAGGACCTGACCGCCCTCCTCGGGATCGACGCATGAGCGAAGAACGCCCCCTCGACCTGCGCGGACGCGACCGCAAAGAGGCCATCGAGATGGTCCAGCGCGCCCTCATCGAAGCGGGCTACGAGACGAGTGACCGCGTCGAAGTGCTGGGTGGAGCGTTCGTCGCTGAGGCCGTCCGCCGCTACTGGGCCGAGGGCCTCAGCGCCGCCGAGGCGCACCACCGCCTCTGCGCCGAGGATCCCGAGCTCGCCCGCGCCATCGAGGCGCTCGCGCCCCTCCTCCTCAACCGTGCCGAGGCCCGCGACCAGCGAGAGGCGGCAGTCGCCGCCGTCGAGCTCCTGCTCGCCGCCAGCGCCTCGGAGCGGGACCAGCTCCGCTTCCCGCTGGACCCGGACTCCCCCTAGACCTTCGCCCCCGCCACGATGTCCTCGACGACCGCAGGGTCGGCGAGCGTCGTCACATCGCCGACGTTCTCGGGCTCGCCCTCGGCGATCTTGCGCAGGATGCGCCGCATGATCTTCCCCGAGCGCGTCTTCGGCAGTCCCGGCACGAACTGGATCTGGTCAGGCGTCGCGATCGGGCTGATCTCGGTGCGAACCGCCATCCGCAGCTCTCGCTCGATCTCGTCCGAACCGCTCCAGCCCTGGTTCAGCATCACGTACGCGTAGATGCCCGTTCCCTTCACGTCGTGCGGGTACCCGACCACCGCGGCCTCGGCGCAGGCCTCGTGCCCGACGAGCGCGCCCTCGATCTCGGCGCTCCCCAGCCGGTGCCCGGCCACGTTCATTACGTCGTCCACGCGACCCGTGATCCAGTAGTAGCCGTCCTGGTCCCGGTGGCACCCGTCGCCCGTGAAGTACTTGCCCGGATAGGTCGTGAGGTACGTGTCGATGAAGCGCTGGTGGTCGCCGTAGACCGTCCGCATCATCCCCGGCCAGGAGGCGAGCATGCAGAGGCGTCCCGTCACCCCGTTCCCCTCGATGACGTTGCCGCCCTCGTCCACCACCGCCGGCTCCACCCCCAGGAACGGGAGCGAGGCCGAACCCGGCTTCATGTCATTCGCGCCCGGGAGGCCCGTGATCATGTGGCCGCCCGTCTCCGTCTGCCAGTACGTGTCGACCACGGAGCAGCGCTCCCCGCCCACGACGCCGTAGTACCAGCGCCAGGCCTCGGGGTTGATGGGTTCGCCCACCGACCCCAGCACGCGCAGGCTCTCGCGGCTGTAGCGGGTGACGTGGTCGTCGCCCTCGGCCGCGATCGCGCGGATCGCCGTCGGCGCCGTGTAGAAGCTGTTGATCCCCAGCCGGTCCACCATGTCCCAGTAGCGGCCTGCGTCCGGGTACGTCGGCACCGACTCGAACAGCACCGACGTCGCCCCGTTCGCCAGCGGCCCGTACACGATGTAGCTGTGCCCCGTGATCCACCCGACGTCCGCGGCGCAGCAGTAGATGTCGCCGTCGCGGTAGTCGAACGTGTAGCGGTGCGAGAGCATCGTGTACAGCAGGTAGCCCGCCTGCGTGTGTAGCACGCCCTTCGGCTTCCCCGTCGAACCGGACGTGTAGAGGATGAACAGCGGATCCTCCGCCCCCATCTCCTCCGGCTCGGCTTCCGTCGACTGCCCCGCGAGGGCGTCGTCCCACCAGACATCGCGTCCCTCGGTCATCGAGACACCGGTGTCGGTGCGCTTGTAGACGATGACGAACTCGATGCTCTCGCCGCCCATCGTCAGCGCCTCGTCGACGTTCGCCTTGAGCGCTACCGTCCGGCCGCCCCGCATCCCCTCGTCCTGCGTGATGATCGCCTTGCAGGTCGAGTCCTCCACGCGGTCCACGATCGAGCGCGGGCTGAACCCGCCGAAGATGACCGAGTGCACCGCCCCGATGCGCGCGCAGGCCAGCATCGCCACCACCAGCTCCGGCACCATGCCCATGTAGATGGCGATGCGGTCGCCCTTCTGTACGCCGCGCGAACGCAGGGCGTTCGCCAGTCGCCCGACCTCGTCGGCGACCTCCTGGTACGTGAGCGAGCGGTTGTCGCCCGGCTCGTCGCCTTCCAGCAGGAGCGCGACCTGGTCGCCGCGCGTCGCCAGGTGCCGGTCGAGGCAGTTCACGCTCACGTTGAGCGTCCCTTCCTTGAACCACGCGATGTGGCCCGTCGTGAAGTCCTCCTCGACCACCGTCTGGAAGTCGCTCATCCACTCGAGGTTGGTCCGCGCCTGCTCCGCCCAGAACGCCTCGCGATCCTCGATCGAGCGGCGGCGCATCTCGTCGTACTCCTCGCGGGAGCCCACGTAGGCCCCCTCGCGGACCCGCGCCGGCGGCGCGTAGTGCTCGTCGACCGGCAGTCCGATGTCGCTCGATCCGTTGCTCACGTCTGGCCTCCTGCGCGCCCACAGGCACGCCTCAATCAGGTCGTGCGCGAGATTCTACCGATACGCTCCGTGCTTCCGCGCCACACCGGCCCGCGTTACGATCGCGTGCGATGAGTTCCCGCCGCCCCCGACGCCAGCGCCGCCGCCGCGCGCGCGCCGCGACCAGTATCTTATACACCTCG
>VXRS01000095.1 GCA_009838385.1 Dehalococcoidia bacterium
CCCCCCCCCCGCCCGGCGGCCGACCCGCAGGGGCTCCGCCGGGGGCGGGGCGCCGTTAACGGGGGGGGGCCCGCCCCCCGGGGGGGTGGGGCGGCCGACACGGGCGATGGCGCCGGCCACGGCAGATGCGACGTCTTCCCGGGTCTGCTGCGGGCGGACGGCAAGCGTGAGGGAGGCGCTGACCTGACCTCCGTGGAGGGCGACGATCACCTCCGGGAGGACGAAGCGCCAGGCGCCGAAAGCCTCCCAGGCGTGCTCGAGGTGCGGGGCGCTCGCATCGAAGCGGGCCCCGCCGAAGAAGCGGGGTCGGGCAAGGGGGTCGATCTCGCCCGCGCGATGCTCGTCGGCCGCCTCGCGGAGGGCGGGGGCGGCCGCTGCAAGCGGGGCGCCCGCCGCCGAGCCGAGATCGAGGGCGCGCCCGAAGCCGAACAGGTGCAGGTCTTCGGAGGGCTGCTCCCAGGACACCGTGGCCGCGGCACGGAGCTGCTGCACGCTCCAGGCGGCCGCGCTGCCGAGCAACTCGACCGGGAGCGCGACGGTGGCGAGCCCGGCTCCGTCGCGGCGGGAACGCAGGCCAAGCAGTTCGCCGGCGAGATCGAGGGCGGAAGTGCGGGACGGGGCGGTCTCGATCTCAGTCACGCGCCCCCTCCAGATCTGTTCATCGCTTCCGCCGGGCCCCAATGTAGGTGTCGTAGCGCCTTCACGCAGGGCCTCAGAAAGTATACGGCGTGCCCCTCCTACGGCGGCGCGGAGACCGGGGCGCGAAGTGGACGCTCAGCGTACGATCGGGCGCGAGCTCCCCACCAGGGAGCCTTCTACTTCAAAGCGAGTTCCTCTATGCACCGTTTCCTCGTAATCCTGCTCGGACTGGTCCTGCTCTTCGCGTTCGCCGCCTGCGGCGACGGGGAAAGCGACGAGGAAGAGGTCCTCACCCTCCTCTACTGGCAGGCCCCGTCCCTGCCCGGCCCCTACCTCTCGGGAGGCTTCAAGGACCGGGACGCCGGCGCCATCACGCTGGAGCCGCTGGCCCACTACGGGCCCGATGGGGCGCTGGTTCCGGCGCTCGCGGAGGAGATCCCGACGATCGAGAACGGGGGGGTGTCGGCGGACCGGCTGTCCATCACGTGGAAGCTGAAAGAGGGGGTGAAGTGGTCGGACGGTAGCGACATGACCGCCGAGGACGTGGTATTCACCTGGCGCTACTGCACGCATGAGGCGACCGGGTGCACCGCCGTAGAAGCGTTCACCGGCATCGCGTCCGTTGAGGCCGTCGACAGGCACACCGTCAGGATCACGTTCGAGGAGCCCACGCCCTACCCCTACGATGCGTTCGTGAGCGCGGGCACGCCCATCATCAGCGCCGCGCAGTTCGCCGATTGCGTGGGCGAGGCCGCCGGCGGATGCGAGGACGAGAACCAGGGGCCGCTGGGCACGGGCCCCTACCGCATCGTCTCCTTCACGCCCGAGGTTGAGGCCGTCTTCGAGCGCAATCCGCACTGGCGGGAGGAGAAGCCCTACTTCGACCGCGTCGTGCTGAAGGGGGGTGGAAGCGCAACCGCCGCGGCAACGGCCGTCCTGCAGTGGGGCATTGCCGACTACGCCTGGAACCTGCAGGTCGAGCCCGAGTTGCTCGAAGCGCTGTGGGCAGCGGGCAACGGCGCCGTCGTCTCAGCGTTCTCCGACCTCGTCGAGCGCATCGTCGTGAACCAGACGAATCCGGACCCCGCCCTCGGGGATAACCGCTCGGAGTACCTGGATAGCGAGAATCCCCATCCGTTTCTGTCCTTCCAGCCGATCCGGCAGGCCATGTCGATGGCAATCGACCGGGAGCGGCTGACCGAGCTGTACGGCTTCGCCGGACGGCCCGAATGCGACCTCATCGCGGGTCCCGCGCACTACGTCTCGGGCGCGAACGACGAGTGCCTCACCCAGGACATCGCCGGAGCCAACCGGCTGCTTGACGAGCACGGCGTGGTCGACAGCGACGGGGACGGCATCCGGGAGCACGACGGCGTGCCCCTGCGCATCACCTACCAGACCTCGACGAACGCCATCCGGCAGGCGACCCAGGAGCTGGTTCGTGACTGGTGGCGCGAGATCGGCATCGAAACGGAGCTGGTCCACCACGACGCGGGCGTGTTCTTCGGCAGCGACCTGGGGCCGGAAACGTACCGACGGTTCTTCGCGGACGTGCAGATGTACGCAACGGGCGGGGGCATCGAGCCGCAGAACTACCTCTCCGACAACCGCTGCACGCACATCCCCACCCGCGACAACAGCTGGTCGGAGGGCAACGTGGCCCGGGCCTGCAACCCGGAGTACGACGCGGCCTTCGAGCAACTCCCGCCCCTCCCCATCGGCGCCGAGCGCGAGGCAGTCGTGAAGCAACTCAACGACATCCTCGTTCGAAGCTACGTCGAGATTCCGCTCGTGAGCCGGGGTGTCGTCTCGGCGCACGCAAACACGCTGAAGGGCGTCGAGTTCAACGCCTGGGACAGCGAGGTCTGGAACATCGCGGAGTGGCACCGGTAGACCCCGCATCGTTGGCCACGCGCGCGATCGCGACGCCGATCGGGGACCTCACGGTCGTCGCGTCTGCGCACGGGATTCGGGAGGTGCGGTGGGGACGCGAGAGCGGTGACGCAACACGCGCCGAAGCAGCGGCCATCGAGCACCTGGAGCGAGCGGTCAACCAGCTCGATGAGTACTTCCGTGGCGAGCGCCGGGAGTTCGACCTTGCGCTCGACCTCGAGGGAACGGAGTTCCAGCGGCTCGTCTGGAGCGAGCTGGCGCGCATCCCGTTCGGGGCAACCAACACCTACGGGGCGATCGCCGGAGAGGTCGGGCGGCCGGCGGCGTCACGGGCGGTCGGGGCGGCAACGGGGCGGAACCCGGCCCCGGTGATCGTGCCCTGCCATCGGGTGGTCGGGGCAAGCGGCTCGCTGACCGGCTTCGCAGGCGGCCTCGACACGAAACGGGCATTGCTCGCGCACGAGGCGACGGTAGCGGGGGCGGGGCGCGAGGGGCGGCTGCCCGGTTTCTGAGGCCGCCGCCCGGACTGCTCGACGCGGCGGCGGCGTCTCGCTAGGCTGCGGGCATGGGCCGTCGCAAGGGACGCAAACGCCGTTCCCGTCGTGACCGGGAGAGCCTGGGGGC
>VXRS01000247.1 GCA_009838385.1 Dehalococcoidia bacterium
AGCGGCTCGCCGAAGCGCTCGCTGATGAACGCCGCCATGTCGCCCGGAAGCGCGTTCGTGAACTGGCACACCCCCACCGAGTCGACCGCCATCATCGTGAGCTGTTCCTGGCGGCTCTGCTTCACGAGCGTGTCCGGCGTCGCGCCCCGCGCCGTCACCATCCCCGCCGTGTGGTCGGCGCCCTGGGGACTGCTGCTGTAGGTGATGCCCATCCCCTTCAGCGTGCGCGGCTCCCAGGCCGGGAGCCCCTGGCCCTTCACGACCGGGACCCGGTCGATGCCGTAGGTCGCGGCCACGTGCGCCGTACCGCCCCCGATGATGCGTCCCAGCGGCGTGCCCCCGCGGACGTCCTCGTCCAGCAGCCGCTTCGTCCCCTCCCAGTCGCCCCACTCCAGCACGCCCGCCTCCATCGCAACCCCGATCGCGTTCCCAACCTCGATAGTGTCCAGACCGATGTCGTCGCAGAGCCGGTCCAGCTCGGCCACCGCGTCGGCGGGGCCGATCTCGAGGTTCGAGCCGAGCAGCGCGATCGTCTCGAACTCGAGCGCCGTCGTGACGTGCTCGCCGTGCTCGTCGTTGTAGAGGATGGCGCACTTGATGATGCAGCCCGCCATGCAGGGCAGCATCTTGCCGCCGCGCTCCTTGCCCAGCTCCTCAATGACCTGCCCGCTGATCGAATCCGCGTGCTCCCAGCTGCCCTCGCGGTGGTTGCGGGTCGGCATCGAGAGCACGTTGTCGCGGTTCACGAACTTGATGACGCCTGCCGTGCCGTAGCGGCTCGTGTTATGGACGCGCGGGTCGTCCAGCACCATCTTGCTGAACTTCACCACCTCGCCCTTGAACTCCTTCGCGTTCTCCCCGGGAACCGTGCGAACGCCCTCTGCGTCGTCCACGACGATCGCCTTCAGGCCCTTCGCGCCCATCACCGCCCCCGGACCGCCCCGCGCTGCGTGACGCGTCGGGCGGCCTTCCGGATCCGTCACCGCCACCGAGGCGGAGGACATGCGGTGCTCGCCCGCGGGCCCGATGGTCGCCGCCGCGCGCGTCCGCAGCGCCTCGCCCACCAGCTCGCGGTGAAGGTCGTAGTTGCTGCGCCCCGCGAGGTCGTCCGCCCCCGAGAGACGTACGCCCTTCCCGTCGATATCGAGGCGCTTCCAGCCGTCCGGAGAAGCGCCCGAAACGACGATCGCCTTGATCCCGAGCCGCGCCAGCCGGTGCCCCAGCTGCCCGCCCACGTTCGCTTCCTTCGTGCCACCCGTGAGCGGGCTCTTGAAGCCGAAGCTCGTGCGACCGCTCGTGGTGACGGCCGTACCCGCCAGCAGCCCCGGCGCGATGAACAGCTTCGCCGCCTCGCTCAGGGGGTGGATGCGGGCGTCCGTTTCCTCCAGGAGCATCCGCGAGGTGAGGGAGCGGCCGCCGAGGAGCGCGTACGCCTCGGGCGCGCGCTCTTCGGTCACGTCGCCCGTGGTCATGTCCACGCGGATGATGCGGTCGATGGCCATGGCCTGCCCTGCTCCCGGTCTCACTGTTAAGGGTCGAAGGGACAGTTATCGTACAGTAGCGCCCGCTGAGGGCGAGCGTGGCGCCTTCCTTCAACGTGTTACACAAATCGCCTTTTTCGAACACGTCGTCGGCAACGTGTTACAGAAAACACCCCTTCGCGAACATGTCAGCGAAGGAACCCCGGCCGCTTGGACCTCGGCCTCACGTCCACGAAGTAGTAGTCCTAGGTTTAGGGGTTGATCACTTCGAGAGTGACCATCTCGCTGACCCCTCCGGCGCGTATCTCAATAGCGACCGTTGTTGGACTCGCGGGTGCCAGGTACGAGAACCACCCATGTCCAGCGCCTACAAGAAGCCCACCTCCCGAGACTATTTCGACCGTGGAGATGAGGTCCTCAATGACCACCCCTTCGTCGTCCAGGACGGCGTATGTGCACCTCTCCTCCGACAAAGACTCGATCGCCTCCGGGGCGTCGTGAACTACCATGTCGGGCTGCCCGGCAACGTAGACCTCTGCGGTGGTCACGCAGGCACCGGCGGTGACCTCAACGGTGGCCGTTCCTCTCCTAGACCCCGCTTGATACCGGAGGAAGGCCCGCCCGCCCTCGTCACTTAGCTGTGTACTGCCCCCCACAATGCTCCCGTCGCCGTCCACCACGTGGGCGGTCACCGGCACGCCCTTGAGGGGGTCCCCAATCTCATCTACCACCGTGCAGATGACGGTGGAAGAGCTGTGGGTCTGTACTCCCATGAAAGACACTTGGGCGCTCAGGGTCGCGGCGTCTGGACGGAGGTGCTGCACTATGGCCCTCAGCTCCTGCACTTGGGACTCAAGAGCATCCTGGCGCCTAAACAACTGGTCGAAAGTCTCCTTGCGGATCGGATCGCCCTTTCGCAGATCGCTCATGGTTGGTCTGCTCCCGGAAGCTGTCGTCCCGGGGAGGGTACACGAGCAAACCGGAATCGCCTCAACCGAATCGTGCCTTGACCCGGTAGGTTCTCCAGTCCAGATAGGCCCCAATCACTCCCGTCACAACGGCTGGAAATATGAGGTCGAGTGCCGCGGCGATGATGGCGAAGGCCGTCAGGGTGAACCCCAGCGCGCACAACTGGTGGTTCCACTTGAGGGCCAACCCGATCATCTCGTGTTGGTCCTCCCTGTCGTCATAGTATTCGTCGACGTTGTCTCCGCCATGGCGAATCACGCGCAAGAAGAGAACAGCTCTCTCGGCCACCCTGTTGGACGACTTAGTATTCGTCATGTTCCACCTCTTCCGGAGAGGGTGGCACAACTTCCTCCGATGAGACTCAGCTGATCCTCTTCCCCTAGAACAGTGGGTTGAGCCAACGCGGCGCGACTACCGCCAGCGTGAGCCAGACCGTGCCCGCCCCCAGCGCCGCCACCACCAGCTCCGGCAGCACCCGCAGCGGCGCCGAGACCGCTGCCGTACGTGCGTAGGCGGGCCATTGGCGGAAGCCCCACAGCACCCCCGCCGCCAGCGCCCCCAGCAGCAGCCCTCCGATGTGCCCGCCGAGTGAGATTCCGGGAATCGTCAGCGAGATGACGATGTTGATCAGGAGGAACCCGAGGACGCCTGAGTCCTGCCGGTTGAAGCGCGACGCCCGCTCCGCCACCACCACGACCCCACCC
>VXRS01000050.1 GCA_009838385.1 Dehalococcoidia bacterium
AGCTCCTCCCGCTGGGGCCACCACGCGATCTGGAGCGCCGGCTCCGCCACCTGCAGCGAGCTTGCCACCGTCGGGCGCGGCTCGAGCCTGCCCGCCTCGCCGAGTACCTCGTCCGGGGGGTCGATCAGCATCGCCCGCACGCCGTCGGCGCCCACGCCCAGCGTGGCGAGCACGTTCATGCGTGGTCCGGTCCGGTCAGGCGAGCTTGCCGCAGCACTTCTTGTACTTCAGGCCGCTGCCGCAGTAGCACGGGTCGTTCCGCCCGATCTTCTTGCCGCCCGGCCTGGGCGCGGTCGCCGTCGCCGCGGCTGCCCTGCCGCGCGCCTGCCCGTTGCCGCCGGGTGCGGCGCCGTTTCCCCGTGCCTGCACGGGCGCCTGCGGCGCGTCCGGACGGCGCGCGGTCGCCCCGTTCGGAGGCGGAGGCGGCGGAAGGTCCTTCGCCCGCATCTTGAAGACCGCCTGCGCCACCTGCCGCCGGATGTTCCCCTGCAGCTGCTGGAACATGTCGTAGCCCTCGCGCTTGAAAGCCACCAGCGGGTCCACCTGCGCGTACGCCTGCAGGCCGACGCTCTGCCGCACCTCCTCCACCGCCGTCAGGTGCTCGCGCCAGTGGTAGTCGATCGACTCCAGCAGCAGCCACTGCTCCATCCTGCGCGCGATCTCCTCGCCCACCGCCTCCTCGATCTCCTCGTAGCGATCCTCGATGCGGTCGAGCGCGGTGTCCGCGACGCGTTCCCGGTTCTCCTCGATCTCTTCGAGGCTCGGCAGGATGTCGGGCGGCATGATCTCGCCCAGCTCGGTGTGCACCAGGCTCGCGTCGAACCCTTCGTCGCTGTTCCGCTCGACGATGCCGTCGACCTCCTCCGTCACGAACGAGAACACGTTCTCCCGCACGTCCGCCCCCTCCAGCACCTTGTCCCGCTCCGTGTACAGCACCGCTCGCTGCTCGTTGATGACGTCGTCGAACTCCACCAGCCGCTTGCGGATGTCGAAGTTGTAGCCCTCCACCTTCTGCTGCGCCTGCTCGATCGCGCGCGTCACCATGCGCGATTCGAGGGGCAGGTCCTCCGTCATCCCCATCTTCTCCAGCATTCCCGGCACCCAGTCCGGGGCGAAGCGCTGCATGATGTCGTCCCCGAACGAGACGAAGAAGCGGCTCGAACCGGGATCCCCCTGCCGCCCCGACCGCCCCCGCAGCTGGTTGTCGATGCGTCGCGACTCGTGCCGCTCCGTCCCGATGACGTGCAGCCCGCCCGCCTGTGCGACCCCTTCCCGCAGTTTGATGTCCGTACCGCGGCCGGCCATGTTCGTCGCGATCACCACCGCCCCCGGCTCGCCCGCGTTCTCCACGATGTGCGCCTCGCGCTCGTGCTGCTTCGCGTTCAGCACCTCGTGGTCTATGCCCCGCCGCCGCAGCAGCGTCGCCAGGTACTCCGACTTCTCGATCGACGTCGTGCCCACCAGCACCGGCCGCCCGTGCCCGTGCATCCCGACGATCTCCTCCACCACCGCCGCGAACTTCGCCTTCTCGTTGATGTAGACCACGTCTTCCTGGTCGTCGCGCATCATCGGCTTGTTCGTGGGAATGACCACTACGTCCAGGTCGTAGATCTTCGCGAACTCCTCCGCCTCCGTTTCCGCCGTTCCCGTCATCCCCGCCAGCTTCTCGTACAGCCGGAAGTAGTTCTGGAACGTGATCGTCGCGTACGTCAGCGACTCCCGCTGGATTGGCACGTTCTCCTTTGCCTCCACCGCCTGGTGGATGCCGTGGCTCCACCGCCGCCCCGGCATCATCCGCCCCGTGAACTCGTCGACGATCACGATCTCGCGGTTGCGCACCACGTATTCGCGGTCGGGGCGCTTCAGGTACTCCGCGTCGAGCGCCGCCTCCAGGTGCCGCGCGACCCGGGGATCGCCCCCAAAGACGTTGTCGACCCTGAGCGCCCGCTCGATCTTGGCGATGCCCGTCTCCGTCAGGGCCACGTGCTTCGCCTTCTGGTCGATCTGGTAGTCGAGCTCGGCGTGCAGGCCGCGCACCGCCCGCGCGAACTGCTGGTACGTCCCGCTCGCCTCCTCCGCCTGCCCGCTGATGATGAGCGGCGTGCGCGCTTCGTCGATGAGGATGTTGTCCACCTCGTCGACGATCGCGTAGTAGAGCGGCCGCTGCGTCTTCAGCTCTGACTCGCGCACCATGTTGTCGCGCAGGTAGTCGAACCCGAACTCGTTGTTCGTCCCGTAGGTCACGTCCGTCCGGTACACGTCGCGACGCTCACAGGGGCGCAGGTCTTCGAGACCGCCTTCCCCGTCCTCGCCCGGCCGGTAGCCCGGCTCGTACAGGTACTGGATGTGATCGTTCTGGATGACGCCGAGGGTCATGCCGAGGGCGTGGAACACGGGTCCGTACCAGGCGGCGTCGCGACGGGCCAGGTAGTCGTTCACGGTCACCAGGTGGGCGCCCTTGCCCGCCAGCGCGTTCAGGTAGAGCGCCCCGATCGCGGTGAGGGTCTTCCCCTCGCCCGTCTTCATCTCCGCGATCTTTCCCTGGTGCAGCACCATCATGCCCATCAGCTGCACCGAATAGGGGCGCTCTTCCACTTTGCGCCAGGCCATCTCCCGGACCGTCGCGAACGCCTCGGGGGCGATGTCGTCGAGCGTCTCGCCCTGCGCCAGACGCTCCCGGAACTCTTTCGTCAGTCCACCCAGCTCCTCGTCCGAAAGGCGCGAAAACTCCTCGGCGAGATCCTCGATCGCGCCGATCCGGGCACCGAGGCGCTTGACCTCGCGCTCGTTCGAGCCGCCCACCACGCGGTTGATGAAGCCGAGCTTCGTCATGGAGCCAGTGTATCGCGCCCCGCCCTCTGCGAGGAACGGGGCGCGTTTCCCCGATCTAGTCGATCAGCGCCGCGATCACGTCCTCGACGATCGCGTCCGCCTTCTCGCGCATCTCGTCGTCGTTCGCGTCCTGGATCGGATGCGGCACGAAGAGCCGCCGTACCTCCGGCAGCCCCAGCGACTCAGCCTGCGCCTCCGCCGCCTCCTCGAACTCGTCCGACGCGATGAACACCGACGGGATTCCGTTGATTTCCAGCCAGGTCGTGTCGTGCACACTGCACGTCGTGCACGACCCTCAGTCGGC
>VXRS01000319.1 GCA_009838385.1 Dehalococcoidia bacterium
CGGCCGCTGTTGTAGTCGGCGTCCCGGAGATGGTCCCAGGTCCAGATGCCATCGAAGCCGGCGTCCTCGGCCACGACGGCGGCATCGCGCATCTGGGGGTAGGTGGCGCCGAAGGGCATGAGGAGGAGGTCGGTCTGCACGACGCGAAGGATAGCGGAGGCGGGCGGGGCTCGCGTTCGTAGAATGCCCGCGGGAGGGTGGCGACATGGCAGAAGACAGGCTTCTTGACGACGAATTGAAGGTGCTGCGCGACGGCTTCGCCGAGCGGGCGCCGCAGCTGATGGAGACGGTTGAGGCGGCCATCGCCGAGATCGAAGCGGCGACGATCGGGCGGGCGCTCGACGTGGGCGCGCAGGCGCCGGACTTCGAGCTGCACGACGTGACGCACGACCGCACGGCCAGCCTGGGCGAGGCGCTCGCACAGGGGCCGGCGGTCGTCTCGTTTTACCGGGGCGAGTGGTGACCGTTCTGCAACATCGAGCTGCAGGGTCTGCAGCGACGACATGACGAGCTTCGCGACCTTGGGGCGACGCTGTTCTTCGTTGGGCCTGAGACGGAGGAGAACGCGCGCAAGCTGCTGGCGAACGTCGAGACGGACATCCCGATCCTGACGGACAGCGACGGCGCGGTGATGGACGCCTACGGCCTCAGCTTCGAACTGCCGGAGCGGCTGAAGGCGGCCTATCGGGGTCTGGGGTTCCCGGACCGCAACCCGGAGACGGAGTGGCGGCTGCCTGTGCCGGCGACGTTCGTGATCGACGGGTCAGGGGCGATCCGTTCGCGGCACTGCCTGTCGGACTACCGCTACCGGATGGAGCCGCGGGACATCGTGGCGGCAGTCAGGGAGCTTTCGTCATGACGGTGCGAGAGCGGTTCCGAGTGGAAAGGAGCGAAGAGCGCCTCACGCGAATCGAGCGGGCAACTGAGTTTCCCCTGCTGGCGCTGGCCTTGCTGATGGTGCCCTTGCTCCTACTACCGCTGACGACGGATGTGTCCGAGCAGGCCGATCGCTGGTTTCTGATCGCTGACTACTGCATCTGGGGCGCCTTCACAGTGGTCTTTGGGACAAAGCTGCTGGTCGCGCCCGACCGGTTGCGATACCTGCGGACCCATCCCTTTGAGGTGGCGATGGTCGTGCTCCCCTTCCTGCGGCCACTGCGACTCGTGCGACTGCTTGCGCTCCTACGACTCGCCGCGGTGCTTGGGCTGAACACCCGCATCATCCGGTCGTTCTTCCTGCGACGGGGTACCGCGTTCGTGGTCGCCTGCCTGCTGGTCGCGGTGGTGGGCGGGGGAAGTCTCGTCTTCGCCGCCGAACACAACCACTCGGAGAGCGAGATCACGTCCCTCGGAGACTCGGTGTGGTGGGCGCTCGTCACGTTGACGACCGTGGGCTACGGCGACTACGCGCCGGTCACCCCGCTGGGACGCGGGGTCGCAGGCGCTCTGATGATCTTTGGGATCGCAGCGCTTTCCATCACGACAGCCTCGATCGCGACGCTCATGACCCGGAGCCCGCAGGAGCCGCCACCGCGCACGCCCACACTTCGCGACCTGCGGATCAGGCAGCGTCAGCTTCGGGCGCGCCGGTACGCTCGCTGAGGCGAGTGCGGCTCTCGCCGCTCGCGGGGTATGCTCCCGCCGCTGGAGGACCGATTTGAGGCGCTTCGGGGCGGCGGAGGCTAGCGAACCATGGTGAAGCTCGCCGGGCGCATCACGGGATCGAGCCAGTTCGAGTATTTCATCATCGCCCTGATCCTCGGGAACGGGGTGCTGCTGGGGGTTGAGACGGTCCCCAGCATCAAGGAGGGGTACTCGGCCTGGCTAAACACCGGCCACTGGATCACGATCGGGATTTTCATCGTCGAAGCGGCGCTCAAGATGCTCGCGCTGGCGCCGCGGTCAGAGCGCTACTTCCGCGACAACTGGAACGTCTTCGACTTCACGATCATCGTCCTCTCGCTCATCCCGGCAGTGGGCACCTTTGCAGTGGTCGCCCGGCTGGCACGGCTGATGCGCCTGCTGCGGCTGGTCTCAGCGGTGCCGGAGCTGCGATTGATCGTGACGACGCTGGTGCGCTCGATTCCCGGGATGCTGCACATCGTGGCCGTGATGAGCGTGCTGTCCTACATCTACGCGATCGTGGGCTACGAGTTCTTCCACGAGCACGACCCAGAGCACTGGGACAACCTAGGGATCTCGCTGCTGTCACTCTTCCGGGTCGTCACGCTGGAGGACTGGACCGACATCATGTACGTGGCGATGGAGCTGAACTCGTTCGCCTGGATCTACTTCGTCAGCTACGTGGTGCTGGGCTCGTTCGTGACGATCAACCTGTTTATCGCCGTGGTCATCAACAACCTGGACGAGGCAAAGCAGGAGCGGCTCCGGCAGCTGGAGCGGGTGCCAACCGCGGATGAGCTGGTCGAAGAGCTACGGGCGGCGCGGGAGTCGCTCAGCAGGCTCGAACGGCGGCTCTCTCGAGCCGAGGACGCCCCCGAACGCTGACGCCCGCAGGGAGTGCGACTCGAGGCAGGCGCGGGTATGCTCCCGCGGCTGGAGGACC
This sequence comes from Dehalococcoidia bacterium, assembly GCA_009838385.1. Next base: position 2,567 of record VXRS01000319.1, read on the forward strand.
CATGGCGCAGGCACTCTCGCATCTGCGTATCTGCGACTTCACCGGGCAGCTGGCGGGGGCGGGGGCAACCCGCTTCCTGGCCGCGTTTGGGGCGCAAGTCATCCGTATCGAGGATCCGGTCAACCAGGGGCGGTGGGACATCCTGCGGGGGATGCCGCCCTACGTCGACGAGCGTCGCGGGGTCGAGTTCGGCGGCCCCTTCAACAACCACAACGTCGAGAAGCTGGGGGTCACGCTGAACCTGCGGACGGATCGCGGGAAGGAGCTGCTGCGGGAGCTGGTGGCGGTCTCGGACGTGGTGGCGGAGAACTTCTCGGCAGGGGTGATGGAGCGGTGGGGCTTCGGGTACGAGGAGCTGCAGGCGATCCGCGAAGACATCATCTACGTCTCGAACTGCGGGTTCGGACACCGGGGGCCGTACCGGGACTTCAAGACGTGGGGGCCGATCGTGCAGGCGGTCTCGGGGCTGACGTTCAGCTCGGGGCTGCCGGACCAGCCACCGGCGGGCTGGGGGTACTCGTACATGGATCACACGGGCGCCTACTACATGGCGATCGCGATCCTGATGGC
>VXRS01000163.1 GCA_009838385.1 Dehalococcoidia bacterium
ATCCCCGCCATCGACAACCCCCGCTTCATCACCGCTGAGGAAGCCGACCAGCAGCTCGCCCTGAGCGACCTCGTCATCGGCGTCTCCATCGACGGAAAACACCGCGCCTACGGCGCCGCCTTCCTCAGCGCCCACGAGATCGTCAACGACACGCTCGGAGGCCGCGCCATCGCGGTCACCTGGTGACCGCTCTGCTTTACGGGCATCGTGTATGCCCGCGAGATCGAGGGGGAAACGCTCAGCTTCGGCGTGTCGGGGAAGCTCATCATGAACGCCCTCGTCATGTTCGACCGGCAGACCGAAACCCTCTGGAGCCAGTTCCTCGGCGAGGCCGTCGAGGGGCCGCTCAAGGGCACGCCCCTTGAGGTGGTGCCCGCCGTCCTCACTACCTGGGAGAGCTGGCGCCAGCTCCACCCCGATACGCAGGTGCTCGACCAGGGCGGCTTCGTCATGGACGCCTACAACGGCTACTACTTCAGCCCCCAGGCGGGCGTCATCGGCGAACGCAATTCCGACGATCGCCTCTTCGGCAAGGAGCTCGTCCACGGCGTCGTCATCCCCCAGGGGCGGAAGGCCTACTCGCACCGCGTCCTCGCCGAGCATCCCGTTGTCAACGACCTCATCGGCAACCAGCCCGTGCTCGTGGCCTGGGACACCGTCGGACGCGCGGCCATCGCCTACGACCCCACGGTCGATGGGCGCCTCCTCAAGTTTGAGGTCCACGAGCCCGACGCCAGCGGCGAGACCCTGCGCGACCTCGAGACCGGCTCCGTCTGGTCCGTGCTTACGGGCGAGGCGCTCTCGGGCGAGCTCGCGGGCTCCCGCCTCGAGGTCCTCAACGGCTTCGCCGTCTTCTGGTTCGCCTGGTCCGACTACTTCCCCGACACCGACGTGTTCCAGCCGGAGGGCTAGCCCGTGACTCCTGCCGCAGGGCTTGCGGATAACCGGAATTCCGATTACGTTTCCCCGATGCCAAGTTTGCGCACAAGGGGACCCGCACCGAAAGATGGTCCGGTGCCTCCCTCCGTCCAGGTTTCCGGGCTCACGCGCCGCTTCGGCGAGATCACGGCGGTCGACGACATCTCCTTCGATGTCGGCGAGGCCGAGATATTCGGCTTCCTCGGGCCCAACGGCGCCGGCAAGACCACCACCATCTCCATGCTCTGCACGCTCCTGCGGCCGACCGCCGGGCGCGCCACCATCGGCGGCTACGACATCGCCGACGACCCCGCGGGCGTCCGCCGCGAGATCGGCATCGTCTTCCAGGACTCGACCGTCGACGAGCGTCTCACCGCCCGCGAGAACCTCGTCTTCCACGGCGAGCTCTTCGGCATGGCCCGCGAGGACATCCGCCCGCGCGCGTACCACCTGCTCGATCGCGTGGGCCTGGTCGATCGCTCCAACGACCCCGTCATCACCTTCTCCGGGGGAATGCGTCGACGCCTCGAGGTCGCCCGCGGCCTCATGCACTGGCCCTCGGTGCTCTTCCTCGACGAGCCCACCGTCGGCCTCGACCCGCAGACCCGCCGCAGCATCTGGGCCTACGCCCGCTCCCTGCGCGACACCGAGGGCGTCACCATCTTCCTCACCACCCACTACATGGACGAAGCCGAGGCCTGCGACCGTGTCGCCATCATGGACCACGGCAAGATCATCGCTCTCGACACGCCCGACCGCCTGAAGGCGCGCCTCGGCGGCGACGTCGTCTCCATCGCCGGGCCCGACAACGAAGGGCTGGCCCGCGAGGTGCGCGAGTCCTTCGAGGTCGAGCCCCGCTTCGAGAACGAGGCGGTAGAGTTCAACGTCGAGCAGGGCGGCGAGTTCCTCCCCATCCTGCTCAACCGCATCGAGGGTGAGGTGCGCTCCGTCGGGATTCGCGCCCCAACCCTGGAGGACGTCTTCGTCACCATGACCGGGCACCAGATCCGCGAGGCCGAGGCCAGCGAAGAGGACAAGATGCGATCGATGCGTCAGCGTGGCTTCGGGAGGATGCGATGACCGTCGACCAGGCCACGGTCGCGACCGAAACCGGCGCCCGCGTTGCGACCGGCAGCGCGCGCCCCGAAACCGGCCGCGCCAACTTCCTGCAGGTCGTGCGCGTGATCTGGATGCGCGAGGTGCTCATCTACGTCCGCGACCGCCCCCGCATGATCTCCGCCTTCATCATGCCGATCATGATGCTCGTCATGTTCGGCGAGGGGCTGGGCAACAGCATCGCCACCCTCCCCGGCGACATCGGCTACCGCCAGTTCATCTTCCCCGGCATGGTCGCCATGATCGTCCTCATGAACTCCGTCTTCTCCGGGGTCTCCATCGTCACCGACCGCCAGTTTGGCTTCCTCCGCGAGATCCTCGTCGCGCCCGTCAGCCGCTCCGCCATCTGCATCGGCAAGATCGCCGGCGGCGCGACCATCGCCCTCGTGAACGGCCTCGTCATGTTCGTGATGGCGCCCATCCTCGGCATCGACATCTCCCTCGAAATCGTCGGCAAGCTCATCCCCCTCATCATCCTCGTGTCGATCATGCTCACGGGCCTGGGGGTGGCCATGGGGAGCCGCCTGCGCTCCGTCGAGAGCTTCCAGATGATCTCGCAGGTCGCCATCTTCCCGGCCATGTTCCTCTCCGGGATCTTCTTCCCCATCAACAACATCCCCGCGTGGATGGACGTCATCGTCAAGATCAACCCGGTCACCTACGCCGTCGCCCCCATCCGCGAGATCGCCCTCTCCGAGCAACTCAGCGCCCTCCCTGCCGATGCCCCCTTCCAGATCACCCATGTCGACTGGTTCGGCTACACCCTCAGCACGTGGGAGGAGATCGGCATCGTGTTCGTCTTCGCCGTGGCCATGCTCACCATCTCCATCCGCGCCATCCGCACGACGGAGTAGGCTCGCCCCATGCCCGACCGCTACCAGGTGCCCGAGCCCATGGCCGCGTTCGACGCGACCATGGCCGACGGCACGGTGCTCCGCGTGCGCCGGCACGGCAACCCCGACGGCCCGCGCATGGTCCTCAGCCACGGCAACGGCCAGTCCGCCGACGGCTACTACCCGTTCTGGTCGCACCTCACCGAGCGCTTCGACCTCTTCGTGTACGACCTCCGCAGCCACGGCCTGAACCCCGTCGGCG
>VXRS01000307.1 GCA_009838385.1 Dehalococcoidia bacterium
ACAACGCCGGCATCAGCCCCTTCTACAAGCGCGTCGAGCACACGACCGCCGAGGACCTCGACCAGCTCATGGGGGTGAACCTGCGGGGCGCCTGGTGCTGCAGCGTCGAGGTCGCGACTCGCCTCTTCGAGGCGGAGCGGCCCGGCAGCATCATCAACGTCAGCTCCATGCTCGGCATCCAGCCCGACGAGCGCCAGGGCGCCTACGGGGTCACGAAGGCGGGCCTGATCCACATGGCCAAGGTGTTCGCGCTCGAGTGGGCCGACCGCGGCATCCGCGCCAACGCCCTCGCCCCCGGCTGGACCGAGAGCGACCTGACGAACGCCCTCTTCGAGAGCCGCCACGGACCCCGCCTCAAGGGCGATGTCCCGCTCGGGCGCTTCGCCACTCCCGAGGACGTCGCCGGCGCCGCCCTCTACCTCGCCAGCGACGCCAGCAGCTACGTCACGGGCGCCGTCATCACCATCGACGGCGGCCGCTCGCTCCGTTAGCAATGCCTGTCAGCCAATTGACCCCGGAGAACCGCGAGCGCGCCGTCGACTTCGTGCTGACGCATGCCCTCCCCCTCGACAAGGCCGTCTTCTACCACCACCTCCTCGACGGCGATCCCGACACCGTCCTCGACGAGTTGGCCGCGCTCCAGAACGACGACGGCGGCTTTCACGGCATGGAGGCGGACTACCAGGACGCCGCCTCGTCGGTGCTCTGCACCCTGCGCGCGCTGGAGATCCTTGAGGAGCTCGACGCCCCGGCGGACGACCGCATGGCTGCCCGCGCCGTCGAATACCTGCTCGCCTCCTACGTGCCCGACTGGCGCTCGTGGCCGCTCGTCCCCCGCGACGACAACGTTGCCCCCCACGCCCCCTGGTGGCACTGGACCGACGAGTTCGACGAGGGCTGGGGCTTCTTCGCCGACAACCCCCGCCCATCCGTCGCCGCCGCCCTGCACGTATTCCCCGGGAATGTCGAAGCGGACTTCCTGCGCGAGATCACGGAGGTCGTTGTGGAGCGCGCCGCTGAAGTTGACCCCGCCGCCGTCCAGAAGGACGCGCTGGAGTGCTACATCCGTTTCGCCACCACCCCCGCCGTCCCCGACGCCGCCCGCGAGGCCGTGCGGGCGCGCCTCCCCGAGTTCGTCGAGGCCACGCTGGTCACCGACCCGGAGCAGTGGGGCGGTTACGGCCTCCAACCCCTCGATGCCGCCGGGTCCCCCGCCTCACCCCTCTACGCCTCCCTCCGCGAGCACGTCGACCGCCACCTCGATCACGTCATCGAGACGCAGGGCGATGACGGCGCCTGGGCGCCCAACTGGAGCTGGATGGGCACATTCCCCGAGGCCTGGGAGCAAGCCGAGGTCGCCTGGAAGGGCGTCCTGACCGTCAAGCGGCTGCGCCAGCTCGCCGCCTTCGGCCGCGTGGGTTAAGGGAGTGCCTCTCCATGCGCAAGTTCCACTTGTGTATGGAGGGAGTCGGGACTCCATGTGAAAGCAGGCTTGAGCACAGGTGTCCGTTCCTCCCCATACTAAAGCGCTACTTTAGTATGGCCGATCACAGCGCCCCATGTGAAACCAGAGTTGAACACAGCCGTCCGTCGGGCTCCATACTAAAGCGACGATTTAGTATGGAGCCTTCACCCGGTCCATGTGAAAGCAGGCTTGAACTCAGCGCTTCACTGGCCGCCATACTCAAGCATCGCTTGCGTATGAGTCTCGTCCGCCGTCCCATCGGCGAAGAGGTCCGCGTACTCGGAGTAGCGATAGACGCGGTGCCGCGTCTGGCCCGTGATCTCCTCGAGCAGCCTCATCCGGGCCAGGCGCGTCACGAGGTTGTTCGCCGCCTGGTAGGTGATGCCCAGCAACTCCTGCGCCTCCGGGATATCGATGAGGGGGCGCCGGTAGAGCGCCTCCAGGAGCCGCAGGCCCGTCCCCGCTCCGCGTCCCAGTTCCACAACCAGCAAATCGCGGTGGCGCTCGCGAAGATCGACGATACGCCGAGCCGTCTCTGTGGCGTCGATCGCCGATGCCCGCACGGCCCGCAGGAAGAAGGCCACCCAGTCCTCCCAGGCCCCTTCCTCGCGCACCGCCTGCAGGGCCTGGTAGTACTCGCTGCGGTGTTGCTTCAGGTAGTGCGAGAGGTAGAGCACGGGCTGCTGCAGCGCCCCCTGTTCGCACAGGAGCAGCGTGATCAGCAACCGCCCCACGCGCCCGTTCCCATCGAGGAACGGGTGGATCGTCTCGAACTGCGCATGGGCCATGCCGGTGCGGACGAGGAGGGGCAGGTCCCGCTCCTCGTGGATGAACTGCTCAAGGTCCCCCAGCGCCTCCGGCACGACGCGGTGCGGAGGGGGCACGTAGATCGCCTCGCTCAGCGGAGCGCCGCCGGCGCCGATCCAGTTCTGGCTCTCACGCAGGTGGCCCGGCTGGCGCTCGCTGCCACGCGTCCCCGTCAGGAGCCGTTCGTGCAGCTCCCGGATGAGGCGAACCGAAACCGGCAGCGTGGCCAGCCTGGCGATCCCGTGGTTCAGCGCGGCCACGTAGTTCACCACCTCCCCCACGTCGTCCGGCTGGCGCGAACGCAGCATGCGCGCCTCCGCCGCCAGCAGGTCGTCGAGCGAGCTCTGCGTGCCCTCGATCTGGCTGGAGAGGACGGCCTCCTTGCGCACGTACATCGCCACGAACAGCTCCTGGCTCGGCAGGATCTGTGTTGAACCGTCGAGCCGGCCCAGCGCCTGCTCTGCCTCTGCCAGCAGTGCTGTCAGCTCCACCGTCAAGTCGAGTGGTGGCTCGGGCGGCAGCGGCGCCGGGATGAACGCGCGGTATCCCTGCGGCTGCGGTTCGTACCGGCCGGATCGTTGCGAGCGTGTCTCGCGTGCCATGTTGTTCCTCGCTTGAGTACAGAGCACTTGGCCTCTCCATACTCAAGTATTACTTTAGTATAGATCCTCAACGGGCTCCATGTTCAAGTCTGGCTTCAGTACAAGGCCAGCTTGGTCTCCATGTTCCACCCTACGTGCATTAGGATGCCCCCGCTTCCCCTCCACCCACCCGTGGGCCAAGATCGCCGGGTCGCCGCCCGGCGGCCTGGAGGCACCCGTGTCGAAACCCGTCGCGCTCATCACCGG
>VXRS01000049.1 GCA_009838385.1 Dehalococcoidia bacterium
TCCACATGAACCTGGTCGACGACATCCCCGAGCTCCACGCGGCAATGCCCGCCTCGGCGAGGCTCGTGCTGACGCACGTCACGCCGGACGTGGAAACGGACCTGGCGCGCACGGTGGTCGCGAAGGACTACGAGACCTACCGCTTCTAGCCAGCGAGCGGCATGCCGGAAGGGCCTGCGCTAGAATCGCGGCCATGGCACATCGACTACGCGGCGCGGCCGCCATCACCGGTCTCGGCATTACGCCCATGGGGCGCATCTACGGCAAGAGTTCGACCGATTTCGCGGTCGATGCCGTACGCCTCGCCATCGCCGATGCGGGGCTTGAGAAGTCCGACATCGACGGGCTGCTCATCAACGCCGGCATCACCGGGTTTTCCGGCCAGGGCGTGAGCCTGCAGCTCCAGAACGCCCTGGGGATGGGCAACCTCCGCCTCCTGAACCACATGAACGCGGCCGGTTCGACCGCGGCGCAGATGGTGCAGTACGCGACGATGGCGATCGACGCAGGGATGGCCAAACACGTGGTCTGCGTCTTCGCCGATGCTCCCCTGCAGCAGGGCGGCTCTTCGGCGGCGGCCTACGGCAACGCCGGTCGCCGGGCCGGTCCGACGGGCATCCTCGGGCTCTCGGCGGGAGCGGGGCACTTCGGCGCGAACACCTCGTATGCGCTCGCCGCCCGGCGACACATGTCGCTCTACGGCACCACGCAGGACCAGCTCGGGGCGATTGCCGTGGCGGAGCGCTCGTGGGCGACCATGAATCCGCACGCGAAGATGCGGGACCCGCTCACGCTGGAGGAGTACCACGCCTCCCGCTGGATCGTGGAGCCGCTGCACCTGCTCGACTGCTGCCTCGTCTCGAACGGCGCGGTGGCGGTGATCGTGAGCCCGCCGGAGCAGGCGAAAGACATGCCGCAGCCGCCCGTGTACGTCCACGGCATGGGCCAGGGCCATCCGGGGGACACCCGGCACGCCGGCGACTCCCCTGAAACGGAGACGGGCGCGCGGCTGGCCGCGGAGACCGTCTTCGGCATGGCAGGCGTCGGCCCCGAGGACATCGACGTCTGCGAGCTGTACGACTGCTACACGTACACCGTGCTCGTCACGCTCGAGGACTACGGCTTCTGCAAGAAGGGTGAGGGCGGAGCCTTCGTGGAGGACGGGAAGCTCGGCCCGGGCGGCTCACTCCCGACGAACACGGGCGGGGGTCAGCTCTCGGCCTACTACATGTGGGGCATGACGCCGCTGAGCGAAGCGATCATCCAGGGACGGGGCCAGGGCGGTGAGCGCCAGGTCGAGAAGAACGACCTCATCCTCTCGACGGGCAACGGGGGGGCGCTGAGCTATCACGCCTCGCTCATCCTGAGCCCGCACGCGAACTGAGGCGGAACACGATGGCCGACTCCCCACCCGTGAAGCCCGTCTCCCAGCCCGATGAGCTGACGGAGCCCTTCTTCGCCGCCGGCAAAGAGGGCCGGCTGCTGCTCGCAACCTGCGACATGTGCGGCGAGATGCGCCTCCCCACGTCCCCTACCTGCCCCACCTGCCTGGCCGAGGGAATCAGCTGGAAAGAGGTGAGCGGGCGCGGGACCGTCTACACGTTCGGAATCATGCACCAGCGCTACCACCCCGCCTGGGAACCGGACTTGCCCTACAACATCGCGGTCGTGGAGCTGGACGAGGGTCCGCGCATGCCCGCGAACATCATCGGCATCCCGAACGACGAGATCGTCGTCGGCATGCCGGTCGAGGTGGTGTGGGAGCAGGAAGGGGACGCGCCCGTCCCCCGCTTCCGCCCCGTGGCCTGACGCCCATGCCGCAGGGGGCACTCAGCATCGTCCTCTGGGCGACCGACCTGAACGGCTTCACGACGTTCCTGACCGATGTTGCCGGCGCCACGCTGGAGACACGCCACCCCGGCTTCGCGGGGCTTGCACTGCGAGGCGCGGAAATCCAGCTGCACTCGGACGAGTCGTACGAGGGGCACCCGTGGCGTCAGGCGCTCGCCAACGAGGGGGCGGCGCGGGGTATCGGGGCAGAGGTGCGAATCCAGGTGGACGCGATCGACGCGAGGCACCGGAAGGCGGTCGAGATGGGCTACGTCAGCATCCAGCAGCCGCACGACGACGGGACGGGACGGACGTGCCAGGTGATGGGGCCGGACGGGTACTTCTTCACGCTCTGGGAGCCGCAGATCGGCGGGACGTAGGGCGGCTACCAGGCCGTCCAGCCGCCGTCGACGAGGATCGTCTGGCCGGTGACGAAGTCGCTGGCGTCGCTCGCGAGAAAGATGACGGCCCCCGCCAACTCGTGGGGCTGTCCCCAGCGGCCCATGGGCGTGCGGTCTTCGATGAAGGCCTTGCGTTCGGGGTCTTCGTAGAGCGGGCGGGTCAGGTCCGTCTCGAAATAGGTGGGGGCGAGGCCGTTCACCTGGACTGTGGCGTCGGCCCACTCAATCGCGAGCACCTTCGTGAGCTGGTCGATGGCGCCCTTGGACGAGGCGTAGGCGGCCTGGTTCGGCAGGGCGACGCTGCCAAGGATGCTGGAGACGTTGATGAGCTTGCCGGAGCCCTGCGCGACGAAGTGTCGGCCGGCGGCACGAGCGCCGTTGTAGTAGCCCTTCAGGTTGACCTGGAGCACGGAGTCGAACTCGTCCGGGGTGAGCTCGAGGGCGGGCTTGCGGACGTTCATGCCGGCGTTGTTGACGAGGATGTCGAGGCGCCCGAGGCGGTCGACGGTCGTCGAAACAAGCGCTTCGCAGGCCTCGGGGGAGGTCACGTCGGTGGGAACGGCGATCGCGCGCCGGCCGAGCGCCTCCACCTCTTCGACCAGGGACTCGAGTTCCGAGCTGGTGCGGCTGGCGAGGGCGAGATCGGCTCCTGCGGCGGCCAGCGCGAGGGCCATCGTGCGGCCGAGGCCGCGCCCGGCGCCCGTCATGATGGCGACGCGTCCGGTGAGGTCGAAGAGCTGCGTACCGCGCAGCTCCGGGCGGTCGTTCGCCGGGCTCATTCGTAGCGGAGGGCCTCGGCGACGGCGACGCGTGAGGCGCTCTGGGCGGGAAACCAGGTCATGATCATCGAGGCTCCGAAGGCGATTCCGCAGATGACGATAAGTT
>VXRS01000274.1 GCA_009838385.1 Dehalococcoidia bacterium
GATCACCAGCGTGTCGGGCTCGAGGAAGTCGAACGCCGTCGCCCGGTTCAGCAGCGGCTCGAAGTACCCCGGGAAGCGGCTCCGCTCCCCGCCCGCCAGTAGCTCCAGCTCCTGCGCGATCGCCTCCGCCCCCTCGCCCCCGACGGTGATCGCATCCCGAAGCTCGCGGGCGCGCGCCTGTGCCTCGGGCGTGTGGCTCGCGCGCGGCGGCAGCACAACCGACTCGACCCGCTCGATGCTCCGCTGCGTCGCTAGGTCGATCCGCCGGATGCTCTCGACCTCGTCCCCGAAGAACTCGATCCGCAACGGCTCCTCCGCCCCTGCGGGGAACACGTCGAGGATGCCGCCCCGTCGGGCCGCTACGCCCGGCTCCTCCGCCAGCGCCTCGAGCCGGTAGCCCGCCGCCTCTAGCCGCCGCTGGAGCGCTTCCGGCGCCAGCGTCGCCCCGACCCCTACCTGCGTCCCCGCTGCTTCCACCTCCGGCCCCGCCCAGTACTCCGCGACTGCCGCCCACGAAGCCACGACGAGCGCGGGCTCCCCGGCCCGCAACTGGCGCAGCGCGCGATCACGCTCGGCGATGGCCGCCGGATCGTCCTCCGCCAGCTCGTACGGGAGCCGTTCCCCCGCCGGCAGGCTCACGACGGGAAGGTCCCCCGCGTACAGCGCCAGTTCCTCTGCCAGCAGCGACGCCCGCCCGGGGCTTGCCGCCAGCACCAGCGTCGGCCCCTCCCGCCCCGATGCCAGCGCCGCCATCGTCACCGGCTTCGCCGCCTCGGGCGCTCCCAGCGCCACCGCCTCGCGCCCACGAGCCACCCCGCCGAGGTGCCCCTCGACCGCCGCCCGGACGCCTGCAAGCTGGCTCGCCATGTCGCGCTCCAACGCCGTTTGGCCCGAGCGCTGAGCGCTCGGGCGTCGCAACAGGGTAGCAAGTGATTGGTGAATGGTGACTAGTGGCTGGTGGCTAGCCCCCTCCGCCCATCAAGAACCGCGAGCGAGGAGCCACGAGTCACTAGCCACTACGCGACGCCTCGTCGAGCGCCTCCGCCAGGTGCAGGACTCGCGCCTCGATCCCCGCCTCCCGCACCGCCGCCTCGTACTGCATCTGGCACCCCGGATTGGCCGTCACGATCATGTCGGGCCGGTGCTCCCGGAATTGCGCCGCCTTGCGCGCCCGCAGCTCCCCCGACATCGCCGGCTGGATGAGGCTGTAGATGCCCGCCGCCCCGCAGCACATGTCCGCCCCCTCCGTCTCGACCAGCTCGCACCCCTCCACCGCGCCCAGCAACGCCCGCGGCTCGGCGCTGATGCCTTGCGCGTGCGCAAGGTGGCAGGCGTCCTGGTACGCGACCCGCGCCGCCAGCCGCCCCCCCGGCAGGTCGCGCCCCGACAGGTACTCGCTGAAATCGACCACCCGCGCAGCCATCGCCTCCGCCCGCTCGGCGAACGCGGCGTCCCCTGCCAGCAGCTCGCCGTACTCCTTCATTGCCGCGCCGCACCCAGCCGAGTTCACGACGATCGCCTCCGCGCCCGATGCCTCGAACGCGGCGATGTTGGCCCGCGCCAGCCGCCGCGCCTGCTCGAGGTCGCCGCCGTGTGCGCTCAGCGCCCCGCAGCACCCCTGTCCCCGCGGGGCGAACACGTTCGCCCCACTCCGCTCCAGGACGCGCACGCTGGCGCGATGCACGTCCCCGAATAGTTCCCCCATCACGCATCCTGTGAACAGCGCCACCTCGCCCTCCCCGGCGGCGTCCCGCGGGCGGAAGGGCCGTCCCGGACGCCCGAGCTGGGCTTCCAGCCGCCCCAGCGGTCCCGCGAGCCGCAGAACCCCCGACGCCCGCACCAGCCCCCGTACCGGCGAACGCGCGAACCAGCGCACGGGCGTTAGCAACGCCGCGAGCACGCGCGGCCTCGCGACCACGTTCCGCAGGGCGAAGCGCCGCAGCCGTCGTTGCCAGCCCTTCGCCGGCGGCGCTGCGTCGAGCTGCGCCCGGGCGCGCTCCATGATCCGTCCGTACGGAACGCCGCTCGGGCAGACCGCCTCACAGGCGCGGCATTGGAGACACAGCTCCCAGTGGCCCTGCACCGCGTCCGTAATGGGGATGCGGTCCTCCGCCACCGCCCGCGCCAGGTGAATGCGACCCCGCGGCGACTCCGCCTCCAGGCCCGTGATCGCGTAGGTCGGGCACGCGTTCACGCAGAGCCCGCAGTGGACGCACTTCGCCAGGTCCGCCGTATCCGGCGCGTCTTCGGCGAGCGGCCAGCCGGTCATCTCAGAGGCCGCCCACGTACCGGCCAGCGTTCAGCCGGCCGTCGGGATCGAACGCCGCCTTCACTGCCGCCATCCGCGCGAACGTCGGCGGCCGTCCCCACGGATCGAGGGCGCCTCTTAGCTCCGTCGGGATGCGTTCCGCCACGAGTCCCCCTCCGCTCTCCGCCAGCCCCGCCCGCAGCCTCCCCACCGTCCCGCGACGGTGTCCCCGTCCGGTAGCGATCCGCCTTCCCACGTGGCCCGCACCTCCCGCACGAGCGGCCGCACGAGCACCCGCGAGGCCCCCAGCGCCTCGAGTGCCGCCGCCGTCGACCCGATCGCGCTGGTCGGGCACGACGCTCGTACTGTCAGCACATCTTCCGGCAAGAACCCGAGGTCTCGCACGCCCAGGTAGTCCCCCTCGTCAGATGGCGCCAGGTCCGCCTCCGCGAGGCTCTCCGCCTTCGGAACGGCCCCTTCGGTCAGCCGCACGATTCCTGCCCAGCGCCCCTCCTCCCGCGTCAGGTCTAGCACCTCCGGACGCAGATCCGCCCGCAGGAACCGTTCCGCCAATGCCTGCCCCTCCGCAAGCGACCCCACCTCGAAGCGCAAATCGATCGTCTCCACCCGTGGCAGCACCCGCACCGCCACCGACGTCACGATCCCGATCGTCCCCAGCGACCCGCACCAGAGCCGCATCAGGTCGTACCCGGTCACGTTCTTCACGACGCGACCGCCTGCCTTCACCAGCTCCCCGTCCGCCCGCAGCACTGTCATCCCCAGCACGAAGTCGCGCGGAAGGCCGTGCCGCGTGCGCAGTGGCCCGCCCGCCCCCACCGCT
>VXRS01000083.1 GCA_009838385.1 Dehalococcoidia bacterium
GGCTGCTCGGGGAGCGACTCGGCCAACTCGGGATTCACCCGGCCAGTACCGTCGTAGTTCAGGATGCGGTTGAAGGTCCGCCCCATGGCGATCGCGTACGTAGTCGCGTGGTTGGTGATTGCCGGGTCGTAGACCTGGTCGCCTGTCACCGGGCTGGCCAGCGTCAGAATCCCGCCACGGGTGATGTCGGTGCGAACGGGCGCGGCCGTGGCCTCCGCTGCGGCCTCCGTAGCAGCCTCGGTGGCCTCGGCGGCAGCCTCCGTGGCTTCCGCGGCGGCCTCGGTCGCCTCGGCGGCGGCCTCGGTGGCCCGGGCAGTGGCCGCGGCCGGGGCGGACGGCTCGTCGTCGTCATCGTCGTCGCCGCAGCCGATGAGCACGGCCGTGGCGGCGCCGCCGCCCGCGAGGGCCGTTCCCTTCAGGAACGTCCTCCGGGAAAGGGGACGCCTGCGCATATACCTGGTCCAGTAATTCTCGGCCATGTTCCCTCCTTGTCGGTCGGGCCGACGCGTGCAGTGCGGGGCATTCTATGGCATCGCGCAATGCCCCGTGACGTGGAGCGGGGCGCCCGATGGGCGCCCCGCGCTGGTGCGTTGCCGATGACGTTCCGTATCAGGCGGAGCCGTGGCGCAGGAGCTTGCCGCTCGTCGCGCCCGTGCACTCGCCGTCCACGAACGTCTCCTCGCCGTTGACAATGATGTGACGGTAGCCCTCGGGCTTGCGGACGAGGCGCCAGGCGCCCGCCGGGTAGTCGTAGGCCTTCTCCGTTTCGCCCATCGCCAGCTTCTCGAGGTCGTAGATAACGATGTCGGCGGGAGCGCCCTCGCGGATGGTGCCGCGATCGCGGAAGCCCGCGGCCAGCGCCGGGTAGGCGCTCAGGCGCCAGTGGGCCTGCTCTAGGTCCATCACCTCGTTATCGCGAACGAGGAGGGCCAGGAACTCGGTCGGGTAGCGGCCGAGCGTGATGAACTTCGTGTGGGCGCCGCCGTCGGAGACGCCGGGGAGGGCGAACGCGGAGTTCGCCATCTCACGCATGGCGGCCATGTCATACGGACGCGGCGAGGTCACGAAGAGGGCCTTCATGTCGTCCTCGAGGGCGATGTCGAGCATCGCATCGATCACGTGCTGGCCACGCTCCTCGGCGGCCTCGGCCACGGTCAGGCCGGTGTACTTCTCGAGCTCCGGCTTGTGTACCTCGCCGATGATGAGGTCGTCCATCGAGAAGACGACGCCCTGGCCGGTGCGCTCGGAGTCGTCGTACTCGGCCTTGGCGGCGGCGCGACGCTCGGGGTCGGCGAGCTTGGCGGCGCGCTCGGGCACGGTCCCGAGGGTCATTTCGCGCCAGACGGGACTGGTGTCGAACAGGTTCCACTCCTCGAAGGTGAACTGGAAGTTGTTCTCGGAGGTGAGGGCCTGGCCGAAGACGCGCGTGCCGCGCGCGTTGCAGTCGTCCAGCCACTTCATGGTGTCCTTGTACTGCGGCATCGCAACCCCGTGCTGGTCCATGGCGACCGCGAGGACGTTGTAGATGACCGGGCGGCCGCTCTCGTCGGCCAGCGTCTCGGTGAGCTCGCGGGAAGCGCCGATGCACTGGATGAAGCCGCGGCCAACTTCGCGAAGGACGCGGGCGAAGGAAACGAGGTCCTGCTCCTTCATGAGATTCGTGATCATGAGCGTGCCGTCGTAGTCACGCTGCACATCGTTGTCGCCGAACTGGCCGGACCAGCCGCAGCCGCCCGCCTCGAGGCCCTCGATCATGAGGCGACGCATCTCCGCCATCTCCTTGTCGTTGGCGGGGCGGCCCTTGGCCGCCTCAAGGCCCATCACGTACATCATGAGGGGGTTGAGGGGCATGTAGCTGAGGACGTTCACGCCCTTGGGGATGCGGTCGAGGCTATCGAGGAACTCGGGGTAGGTCTCCCAGTCCCAGGGCATGCCTTCCTGCATCGACTCCAGGGGGACCGCCTCGTTGCGCGACATCGTCAACATGGCGCGGTCCTGATCCTCGGGCTTGCAGGGGGCGAAGCCGAACCCGCAGTTGCCGATGGCGACCGAGGTGACGCCGTGCCAGCCTGAGATCGAGCAGTACGGGTCCCAGAAAATCTGCGAGTCGTAGTGCGTGTGCAGGTCGATGAAGCCGGGGGCGACGTTGAGCCCGGTGGCGTCGATGACCTTGCCGGCATCGGACGAGTGGATCTTGCCGCCGATGGACGCGACGTGACCGTCCTTGATGCCGATGTCGCCGTTGAAACGCGGCGTGCGCTGGCCGTCAAAGACCGTCCCGTTCTTGATGACGGTATCGAATTCGGGCATGGGGTTCCCTCCGAAGGGATAGACGTAACGCAATCCTACCGCCGCACCCCCCGCGATACCAGCATTTCGCCGTGTTCGCGGCCCTCGTGACGGATTCCCGACAGTTGTAGCGGGGCACGCGCGTGGCTATCGTGCCGGCACCAGCAGCGACCCGCGCTCGCGCGGCGCGGGCAGGAGCGAAACGATGGGTGACCTCTCGGTCCACGAAGCGATTTTCACGACGCGGAGCATGCGTCACCTGAAGCCCGACCCCGTCGCGCGCGAGGACCTCGAGTACATCATCGAGGCGGCGACGATGGCGCCGAGCGCGGGCAACACGCAGATGTGGGCCTACGTGGTCGTGACCGACCCGGAGCAGATCGCGAAGATCGGCGCGGCCTATCGCGACGTAGGCGAGCGCTACATCCGCGACGGCGTGCTCGCCGACCCCGACATCACCGCGGACCGCCAGCGCGTCTACTCGAAGGCGATGCACAACGTCGAGCACCTGGACGAGTCGCCGGCGATCATCGTGCCCTGCCTGCATGGTCGCGCACCCGACAACTCCGATATCTCGTCGGGCTTCTTCAGCTCGACCTACCCCGCCGTCCAGAACATCCTGCTGGCCGCTCGCTCACGCGGCCTCGGCACCGTGCTCCTGACACTGGCAACGGACTACACGCCGGTCAGGCCCGAGGCCACGGCGGAAGTGCGCGACGTTCTGGGCCTCCCGGAGGACGTCACGATCACGGCGCTCATCCCGGTGGGCTACCCGAAGGGTCCGTGGGGCCGCCC
>VXRS01000147.1 GCA_009838385.1 Dehalococcoidia bacterium
GGAGCGCGAGTCCCACAAGGCCTC
The DNA here is from genome assembly GCA_009838385.1 of Dehalococcoidia bacterium. The sequence continues at coordinate 25 of VXRS01000147.1, forward strand.
CCTCCCAGCCGACGCCGGTGGCGCCCGGGCCAAAGATCTCCCACTGGTCCGACAGGCGCATCGTGTGCGTCAGCGTGAGGCGCGCGCTGCCGGACCCGTCGTCCGAGAGGCGCACCTCGACCCAGCTCACGTCGCCGCCGAACTCCCAGGTGGCTGCGAGGAGCGATGGGCGCTCACACTCCGTGATTACGCCGCCGGCGTTCCCCTCGAACTGGTAGCGTCCGCCGAGCGCGAGCTCCCCGCTGATCGGGAGAAACCAGCGCGGGATGCGCTCGCCGTTCGTCAGGGCGTCCCACAGGTCGTCGACGCTCGTCGCGAAGCTCCGGACGAGGGTGATTGCGCGGGCGGGTTGCCCCTCAACCTCCACCTCCGACACGGAGCGATCGACGGCGCCGAGGTAGCCTGCGACATCGAGTTCCATTTGTTTCCTCCCGTATTTAAGTTACTACTAATATAAGTCCCTGCTTCACCACGGGCAACCCGCGAACAAGAAAGGCGCCGCAGAGACTGCGGCGCCTTCGGGCGTTGCGGGCTGGTGAGCGTCAGGAGCCGCCGGCGGCGACGACCTCCTCCTGCTCGATGGGCTCGTTGGTCTTGGTGTCGACCTCGAAGGGGCCCTTGAGGTCGAACTCCTTGGCCATCTCGCGGGTGGCGGGAATGATCTCCTCGCCCATGAGGCGGAGGCTGCGCATGGCGTCGTCGTGGTCCATCGCGCCGTCGCCGTCCCAGAAGAAGATGCTGCCGGGGCGCAGGTACTCGAGCACGTGGCGGATCTTCGGAATGACGGTCTTGGGCGTGCCCGTGATGATGGACATGCGCTCTTTCTGCGACTCGTAGCTCGAGTAGTCCTCGGGAGCCTGATCGCCGTCCTTCGTGGCCTGCTCGTGCGCGACCTGGCGGCCGCGGGCGGTGGACTGCGTGAAGCTGGTCACCGTGGGCAGCAGGTTCGTGCGGGAGGTCATGCCGGGGAGGTTCTGGAGGTAGGGGCGAACGATGCCCTGGTTGCCCTCGAGGAAGGGGTTGCTGGGCCCTTCGACGTACTTGCGGGCAGCCTGGTCGGCGAGCTCTTCGGTCTCATCGACGTGGACCTTGAAGAGGTAGCTGCGGTGCTGGGTCTGCGCTTCGTAGCCGTTCTCTTCGGCGACCTGGTCGTAGTAGTCGTAGGAGTTCTTGGTGGGCTCCAGCTCGGTGGCGAGCATGACGTACGGGTAGCGGTGCTCGGCCGCCCACTTGACGGTGTTGCGGCTCATGACGCCGGGAATCCAGATCTGGGGATGGGGCTGCTGGTAGGTCTTCGCCCAGGGATTCACGTAGCGGTAGTTGTAGTGCTCGCCTTCCCAACGGAAGGGACCGGGGCGGGTCCAGGCGGCGAGGACGAGGTCGTGCGCTTCCTGGAAGCGCTCCCAGTTGAAGGGCGCCTGGGCGTTGTGGGCGACGCTTTCGCGGCCGGTGCCACGCACCCAGCCGGTCACGAGGCGGCCGCGCGAGATCATGTCGATCTCGGCGAGCTCCTCGGCGAGCCAGAGGGGGTCGTCCCAGATGGGGAGGACATTGCCGAGGATGACGATCTTCACGCGCTGGGTGATGCGCGAGAGGATGGCGGCCTCGACGTTGACGACGCCGCCCATGCAGAACGGGGTGCTGTGGTGCTCGTTGAGCATGACGCCGTCGAAGCCCATCTCCTCGGCGTAGACCTTCTCGTCGAGGTAGCGGTTGTAGAGCTCCGAGCCAAGCTTCGGGTTGTACTCGCTGTTGCTGATTCCGAGGTCGGCGATATCGCGGCCGGTGGAGCCGAAGTAGCCTGACTCCTGGTCCTGGTAGGGCCTCTCGGTGAAGTAGCCGATGAACATGCGTTGCCCTCCGGGCCGACGCGCTCCAGGGCGCGACAGCACCTAATTGGCGGAATCATACCGCCTTTGCACAGGGGATGAGGCGGTCTCCTGGGGAACTCGCGGGGGCTTTGCTCCCTAGCTTCCCGCGTGCGAGGCGATGAGGGCAGCGAGCGCCTCCGGCTCCTCGTAATCGACGTAGTGGCCGGCGCCCTCGACGATTTCGAGGGTGGCGTTGGCGAGGCCGTCGGCGTACTGGCGGGCGCACGTGAGCGGAATGACCTGCTCCTCGCTTCCCGCGACCACGAGCGCCGGCGTCTGCACCTCTCCGAGCACGGGAGCAAGGCGGCGGTTGAACATGTACGGCTTCCAGCTGAGGCGGGCCGTCATCTCACGGCTGAAGTCCCAGAGCTCCCGGACCTCCGGAGCGACCTCTTCGCCGAAGATCTCCTGGTAGTGGGCCTCATCGCGGAACCCGGCGGTCATGTACTCGCCGTAGCTGATGAGCATCTGGTCGAGTATCTCGCCCTCATCGGGCTGGAGGCCGGCGGCGCCCACGAGGACGAGGGAGCCGATGCGCTCCTGGCTCATGGCCGCGAGCTCGGCTGCGATGAACCCGCCGAAGCCGAGGCCGATGAGGGTGGGGCTGTCGGGAGCGACCTGGGCAAGGAAGCGGCCCATGAGGATGGCGATGTCGCGGGCGTCGCGGGCCCAGACGGGGCGCTCGGACTGCCCGTAGCCGGGGAGGTCGGGCACGGTGACGGTGAAGTTCCGGGCGAGCGCTTCGTAAAAGGGGATCCAGCCGAGATTCCCGGTGGAGTGGTGGAGGACGACCGCGGCGGGACCGCTCCCTCCCTGCAGGTAGCGAATGCTGAGGCCCGCGACCTCGGTCGTGGATTCGGTCCAGGTCTGCTCGGCTGTCGTCATGGTCGCTCCTTGGGATGCGTCGTGCGTAGCGCCGAATAATACGCGAGCGCACTGTTGCAGGGTGCGGTCGCCGCTGGCCCGGTCGGGACGGCATCTGTACGCTCTCGCGCATGTCTGAACCGTACCTGGTGGTCCATGTCGACAAGCGCCCAAACATCTCGTTCGAGATCGAGCAGGGCATCATCGAAGGGGGAGGGGGGAGGTTCGTCGCGACAAGCTCGTCGAGCGAAGACGAGCTGATCGCAAACGTGAAGGATGCGGAGGCGATCCTCGTGTCGTCGGCGCAGATTACGCGGCGGG
>VXRS01000222.1 GCA_009838385.1 Dehalococcoidia bacterium
CGCAGCCGCGTCCTCGCCGTCTACTTCATGGTCCTCCAGTTCATGCAGCTCAACTGGGTCTACTCGGGCGCCCTCGCCGATGTCATCGGCGATCGCCCGGCGCTCTTCATCATGGGCGCCATTCCCTTCGGACTCCTCCTCCTCATGTTCTCCGTCCGTCCCCTCGTCACCCTCGGAAGCGACAGCAACCCCCTCGTGACATGGACCCCGCCCGCGGACGAACCGCCCGACCGCTCCTGACCCCGCCCCCTTCTGGCAGAATCGCCCCATGGCAGTAACAGACGTTCAGGCCCTCACCTTCGATGTCTTCGGCACCGTCGTCGACTGGCGCAGCACCGTCACCCGCGAGCTAGCCGCCATGCTCGGCGAAGGCAAGGGCCTCGAAGCCGACTGGGAGGCCGTCGCCGCCCGCTGGCGGTTCGAGGGCTACGTCGGCGGCATCGGCGCCGTCCGCAGCGGAGAGCGTCCCTTCACCACGGCCGACGCCCTCCACCGCGAGAAGCTCGACGAGATCCTGGCCGAACTCGGCAACCCCCTCGACGAAGCCGAGGCCGCGGACCTGAATCGCGTCTGGCACCGCCTCGACCCCTGGCCCGACTCGGTCGGGGGCCTGGGCCGGCTCGGCAAGCGCTTCGTCGTCTCCACACTCTCGAATGGCAACTTCGCCCTGCTCGTGAACATGGCGAAGCATTCCGGCCTTCCCTGGGACGGCTTCCTGAGCGCCGATCTGCTCGGGCACTTCAAGAGCGACCCCGAGACCTACCTTTCCGCCGCCCGCGCGCTCTCCCTCGAACCCGAGCAGGTGATGATGGTCGCCGCCCACAAGGCCGACCTCGACGCCGCAGCCTCCTGCGGCCTCCACACCGCCTTCGTCCCCCGTCCGGACGAGATGCCTGCTGGACGCCCCACCGACCTCGCGTTCGAAGACCGCTTCGACTTCAACGCCAGCGACTTCCACGACCTCGCGACGCAGCTCGGCTGCTGAACACGCCGCCCCCGGAGCGGGCGGAAGCGAGGACCGTCACTCGTCTCCGCTTCCGCCACTCAGTTCTGCTGCGGGCTAGCCCTCTTCCTCCTCTGCCGCCCCGTGTTCGCGCAGCTCCCACGATGCAAGCCGGAGGTCCATGTCGTAGATCTGCCAGCCGATCTCGGGCACGTAGCGCACCTTGTCGAAGTACGTGCCCCGGTAGATGCCGATGTTCCCGCCGGGCGAGAACTCGTGCAGCGCGTTCAGGTAGCTCTGCATCGTTGCCCCGCCGCCGCAGCCCTCGTCGTCGGGCATCTCGTCGATGGTCACGAGCTGGGTCCCCAGCATGTGCTGCGTGGCCGAGAACGCGCCCAGCGCGGCCGCGACCTTGTCGGCCCAGTCGTCCGGTCCCACTCCGGTCAGCGCTCCGCCAGAGGCTGAGATGGTGGCGTCCTCCGTGAAGATGCGCCGGTAGATGTTGCGGGCCATGAAGTGCTTGATCTCGGTCGAGAGCGGCTCGTCCCCGCCGAAGTGATCGTGATCCTTGCCCGCGCCGAGCAGGTCGGTCGCCTTGCCGTACATCCGGCGCAGCTCCGAAATCTGCGCCTTCGCGACGACTTCCTCGATTGCCGATGTTGATGCTGCCTTGCTGGTTCCCGTGGAGGCGAAGAGCGCTGCTGACCCTGCAGCCAGCGTCGCCCCTCCCACCATTAGTTGTCGCCTCGAAATGGACCTTCCGCGTTTCCGTGCCGAGAGCATTCGAACCCCTCCTTCTGGGTTGTGGCGAACATAGCTACCTGTCATAAGCACGTCAACGAACCCGCCGGCGCCGGCCCTTTTCGCGCCCCGAAGCGGGCGTTAGGCTGCGCCGCCCAGACCCCACCGGAGGTGAACCATGACCGTCAAGCGAGACATTCCCGTCGCTCACCACGTCGGCTTCGTCGCCCGCGACGCCGAGAAGATGGCCCGTGCCTACGAGCGACTCCTCGACGCCAAATTCGACCTGCTCGACCCGCTCCCTGTGCACAACCTCTTCGACGAGCAAGCCACGATCCGCGTCGCCTACGGCGCCTTCGCCAACCTCGTCGTCGAGATCATCGAGCCCATGGACGGCCACCTTCCCCACCACGACTTCCTCGACAAGTACGGCGAGGGCATCCAGCACATCGGCTTCCAGGTCGACGACCCCGCCGCCTGGACCGGGCGCCTCGCCGAGGCGGGCGCCCGCATCGACTGGATCGTCGACGACACCAACCACCTCTCCATCGGCTACCTCACCCCCGATTCCACCAACGAGGAGATGGTCAAGCGCGTCACGCCCGACTGCCTCTCCTACCTCGACGCCGGTATCGGCAACGTCGCCATCGAGTTCATGGGGCCGCAGATCCAGGGCCGCATGCTCAACCGCTGGGATGGCCCCCTCGGCGAGACCAAGACCACCATCCCTACCGACCCCTCCCGCGGTGGCGTGCCGTCCGAGCATCCGCTCATCGGCGAACTCATCACCACCACTCCGCCGAACTGGTTCACCGGCGAACGCCGCGGCTGATCGTCCCTCAGGAGGCGGACTGGTCGTACAGCTCGATGAACTCGCCGGTCGGCCCGATGATCTGCGAGAAGCCGGCTTCGTTTGGCGGGAAGAACCACGTTCCCAGTCCGCTCGACTCCACCCGCTCCGCGACGGCCTCAAGGTCCGCATGCAGCAGCCGGAAGTGGTTGGAGCCCAGGTAGCGCTTCCCCGCGCCCTCGGCCGCAACCGGAGTGCCTTCCTCGATCACCAGCTCAACCCGTCCGCCGCCGCCCTCCAGCGCCCAGCGCTCGTCCCCCGTCCCCTGCGTCGAGAGCGACTTGATCCGGTAGCCGAGCACGTTCTTGAAGAACCGCCACGCCGTCGCGAACCCGCTCCGCGCGTAGTGCACGTACACGAACGGCTCGCCCCGCGTGAGCACGTACCGCTGGCTGTCGACGGTGAAGGACACGCCGTCCTCCTCCGGACACGGCGCCGCCTCCGACCACGCCAGCTCCGGCGCCGCCTGGCGCATCGCCTGGTACGCCCCCTCCGGGTCGTCCGTCGCGATCCCGATCGTGAGGTCGCCCTGCGCC
>VXRS01000051.1:0-1074 GCA_009838385.1 Dehalococcoidia bacterium
GCAGCGACATAGTGGTATAAGCGACCGGGGCATCTATTTCATCACCTTCGGCATCGGCTACCCCGACCTCCCCACGCCCCCGAACATCCTCGACCGGCTCCACCGCGCGTCCGATAACCCCCTCAACCACCGCTACCCCGAGTCCGAGGGCCTGCCCGAGCTGCGCCAGGCCATCTCCGGCTGGTACGAGCGCCGCTTCGAGACCTCCTTCGACCCCGAGCGCGAGTGCCTCGCCCTCATCGGCTCGAAAGAGGGCATCGCTCACATGGCGCTGACCCTCATCGACCCCGGCGACGTGGCCCTCGCCACCGACCCCGGCTACCCCGTCTACGAGATCGGCACCATGTTCGCCGGTGGCGTCACCATCAAGCTGCCCCTCACCCGCGAATCCGAGTGGAAGCCCGACCTCGACGCCATTCCCGAAGACCTCGCCGCCAAGGCCAAGGTCCTCTGGCTGAACTACCCCAACAACCCCACGGCCGCCGTCGCCGACTTCGCGTTCTTCGAGAAGGTCGTCGCCTGGGCGAAGGAATACGACGTCTCCATCTGCCACGACAACCCCTACTGCGACGTGGCCTACGACGGCTACCGCCCCATGTCCATCTTCCAGGTGCCCGGCGCCCGCGACGTCGCCATCGAGTTCAACTCCTGGTCGAAGATCTACAACATGACCGGCTGGCGCATCGGCATGGCCGTCGGTAACGGCGAGCTTGTCGACGCCCTCATGCGGGTCAAGTCGAACATCGACAGCGGTATCCCCCAGGCCATCCAGGAGATGGCCATCGAGGCCGTCGAGGGTCCCCAGGACGTCATCGACGAGCACAACGCCATCTACCAGCGCCGCCGCGACCGCATCGTCGAGGCCGTCCGCAAGATGGGCCTTGAGGTCGACCCACCGAAGGCCTCGCTCTACGTCTGGGCCAAGCTCCCCGACGGGATCACGAGCGGCGATTTTGCCGCCCGCCTCATCGACGAGTGCGCCGTCGTCGTCACCCCTGGTCGTGGCTACGGCATCAACGGCGAGGGCTACGTCCGCCTCTCCGTCACCACCCCCGACGACCAGGTCGAGGAAGG
>VXRS01000051.1:1174-3061 GCA_009838385.1 Dehalococcoidia bacterium
GTGCCCCAGACCAGGGGCACGTGGCCCCCGCCCCTGATCGTCCACAGCTCGTGGACCGTGCCTCCCGCGCAGCCCTTTCGCCAGCGCTGGATGCTCGTCTCCGCGCCGCGCACGAACATGTCCGTGTCGATCGGCGTCAGCTCCTCGGCGGCGTTGAGGTCGCAGCCGGCCCGTTCCGCCCAGCGCAGCACACCCGCCTCCGCGCCGGGCACCGACTCCGTCCATCCCAGCGGACCCTTCAGCGGCCCGCCCTCGTAGCGGATGACCAGGTCGCGGTCGCCGTGGATCTGCAGCACCGACACCACCGAGGGCGCGCGGCAGTCGTCCGCGTTGGCGTACGTCCCGCCCGCGAGGCTCACGATCGCGGTCAGCCCCGGGATGGCCTCGCACGCCAGCCGGTAGGCCATGAACCCGCCGTTCGAGTGCCCGACCGCAAACACCTTGTCGAAGGCCGCGTGCGCTCGCGCCTCCTCGATGAGCCCGCGCAGGTAGCCCACGTCGTCCACGCCGGTGTCGAGCATGTCGCAGCACTCGGTCGTCCCGTTCCAGAAGTGCTCGCCCTCGGGGTCCTCCGTGCCGTTCGGCAGGATCAGCCCGAACCCCAGCTCGTTCACGTGCGGCGCGAACTGGAAGTAGGCGTCCGCCTCCTCACCGCTGCTGCCATACCCGTGCAGCAGCAGCACGAGCGGGCGTGGCTCGGAGCGGTCGGCGTCCCGCGGGACCAGCAGCGTTGCCGGACGCTCTCCCTCGCCAATCGCGATCGCTGGGGGGCCGTCCGGGTTCTGCCAGGGCCGGGCGCCCTCCTCCGGTTTCTTCTCCGACTCAGCTTCGTCCGCGGACTTCGTGGCTGTCGCTTTCGCCGGCGCCGCTGCGGTTCCGGTTGAGGTTGCCGTCACGGATGCGGTTGGGGTTGGAGAAGGGGTCTCCGGCCGCGGCGAATCGTCATCCCCGCCGCTGCAACCCGCGAGCAAACAGCAAACGAGCGCGCCGGCGAAGATCGTGGCAAACGAACGCATCGCGCCATGCTAGGTGGCGGTGGTGTTCCGGTCCGCCGGTGATGGGCTAAGCTGAGTCGATGGCGAAACGCCTCCACTCCACCGCCCCGACGCGCGATCGCGCCTACCTTGTTGCTGTCGACCGCCCGGGGGCTACCCTCCCGGCCCGCGAGTCGCTCGCCGAGCTTGCCGAGCTCGCCCGCACCGCCGGCGCGAGGGTCGTCGGCCGTGCGCTGCAGCGCCGCAGCAGCCCCCAGCCCGCCACCTACATCGGCAGCGGCAAGCTCCGCGAGGTCGCCGACGCCTGCATCGAGCAGCGCGCCAACACCGTCATCTTCGATGACGAGCTCTCCCCCTCGCAGCAGCGCAACCTCGAGGAGCAGTTGCAGCTCAAGGTAATCGATCGCACGGCCCTCATCCTCGACATCTTCGCCATGCGCGCGAGCACCCGCGAGGGTCGCCTCCAGGTCGAGCTGGCGCAGACCGAGTACCTCCTGCCCCGCCTCCGCGGCCAGTGGAGCCACCTCGAACGCATGGAGGGCGCCATTGGCCTCCGGGGTCCGGGCGAGACCCAGATCGAGACCGACCGCCGCCTCGTTCGCCGCCGCATGAGCAAGCTCAAGAAGGACCTCGAGCAGGTCCGCGTCCAGCGCGAGCTGTACCGGCGGCAGCGCCGCCGTTCCGGCGTCCCCGTCGTCGCGCTCATCGGCTATACGAACGCCGGCAAGACGACGCTCATGCGCGCCCTCTCCGGCGCCGACCAGCGCGCCGAGGACAAGCTCTTCGCCACGCTCGACCCCGTCACCCGCAAGATGGCCCTCCCCTCCGGCCGCCCCGCCCTCCTCACCGACACCGTCGGCTTCATCCAGAAGCTCCCCACCCAGCTCGTCGC
>VXRS01000295.1 GCA_009838385.1 Dehalococcoidia bacterium
GAGCGTTCGCCGACGTGCCAGACGGTGCCGGGGATGGCCTCGATCAGCTCCAGGGCGATGGGCGTGCTCTTGTCGCAGAAGGTGACGCGAGGGGAGAGGATGCGGTCGCCGCCCTCGTCGCGGACGCGGACGGTGGCGGTGGAGGGGTCGCGCCAGCCGCAGCCGAAGCGGCGGCCGAGCTCGTCCATGGCGTCTTCCATGTTCGGGACGATGATGCCGACGTGGTAGATGTCGTCGAAGGTGATCATCGCGGCGCTCCCTAGGGGAAGATGCCCTGGACCTGGTAGGACTGCGCGACGCGGTTGATCGCGAGGGTGTAGGCGGCGACGCGCAGGTCGGGCATCGAGCGCGACTTCCACAGGTCGTGGACGGCGTGGTAGGCGTGGGTGATGGTGTCGGCGAGGGCCGCCTCAACGAGGTCGATTTCCTCGGGACCCTTGACCGCCTTCATGAAGTCGACCTCGCTGAGGTGGGCGCCGGTGGCGCCCTCAAGGGCCTTCACGACGCGGGTGGTGGCGACCTCCTGGTAGCGGCTCGTGAGGCGCTCGGGGGAGACGTGCTGGATGTTCTTGAGCCACTCGAAGTAGGAGACGGTAACGCCGCCCGCGTTCAGGAAGAGGTCGGGGATGACGAGGACGCCGCGCTCACGAAGGATGGCGTCTCCCTCGCTGTCGACCGGTCCGTTGGCGGCTTCGGCGACGATGCGGGCCTTGATGCGGGGGGCGTTGTCGGCGGTGATCTGGTTCTCGAGGGCGGCGGGCACGAGGATGTCGCAGTCGAGCTCGAGCACCTGGAAGGGGCTGTCGATGGTGCGCGTCCCGGCCGCGCCAAGGATGGAGCCGGTCTCGACGCGGTGGCGCTGCACGGCCTCGACGTCGATGCCGGTGTCGGAGGCGATACCACCGTCGTACTCGGCGATGGCAACGATGCGGGCGCCCGCTTCCTGGAGCAGCCGGGCGGCGTGGTAGCCGACCTTGCCCAGCCCCTGCACGATGACGCGCTTACCCTCGATGCCGCGCGTGAGGCCGATGGCCTCCATGTCCTCGGCCGAGTCCGTCGCCTCGGCGATGCCGATAGCGACGCCGCGGCCGGTGGCCTCGGTGCGGCCGGAGATGCCGTGGAGGGAGATGGGCTTGCCGGTGACGCAGGCGAAGGGGTTGAGCTGGTCGGGATTGAGGGCGGTGTAGGTGTCGACGATCCAGGCCATTTCGCGCTCGCCCGTGCCGTAGTCGGGGGCGGGGACATCTACGGCGGGGCCGATCATGTTCTTGCGGTTGAGCTCGGCGACGTAGCGGCGGGTGGCGCGCTCGAGGAAGCTCTCGCTCTCGTTGCGGGAGTCGATGCAGACGCCGCCCTTCGCCCCGCCGAAGGGGGCCTCGACGATGGCGCACTTGTAGGTCATGAGGCTGGCGAGGGCGCAGACCTCGTCTTCGGTCACGTCGGGGCTGAAGCGGATGCCGCCCTTGGTGGGGAGGCGGTGGAAGCTGTGCTCGGCGCGGTAGGCCTCGACGACGCGGATCGAGCCGTCGTCGTCGCGCACAGGGAAGCTCATGCGGTGGACGACGTTGCACATCTTGACCTGGTCGAGGAGACCGCGGGGATAGTCGCTGTAGACGGCGGCCCGCTCGAACTGGGCGTTGACATCGTCGAGCAGGTTGCCGGCGTGGGGATCGCTGTCCATGTATCTCCCTGTCAGCGGTAGACCGCGACCGTAGTATAGGCGGGCGTCCGGAAGCAGCCGGAAAGGCCTGCACAGGGAGCGGGCATGTCCCTTGAAGAGCTAATCATCGCCGTCGTCCGCGTGCTGGGCTCGCTGCTTGTCTTCAAGTGGGCCTTCATCGGGGGCTGGGTCGCGATCCTCATCGACCTGAGCGACCTCTTCCTGCGGAACCTGCTCGACCTGGGCGGGGTGAGCAACTATCAGGCGTTCGACAAGTGGCTCGACCAGGTCTACATGGTGGCGTTCCTGATCGTGGCGCTGCGCTGGAAGGGCGCGGCGCGGAACGTGGCGGTGGGGCTGTTCGCGTTCCGGCTGGTGGGGTTCGTGATCTTCGAGTTCACGGAGGAGCGCTACGTGCTGCTCGCCGTGCCGAACGTCTTCGAGGTGTGGTTCCTGTTCGTGGCGAGCCTGCCGCACTGGCGCCCGGACTTCACGTTCTCGAAACGGAACATCATCCTGGCGCTCATCCCGCTGACGGCGCTGAAGGTGTTCCAGGAGTACGCCCTCCACGGGGGGAAGTGGCTCGACAGCTTCACCGCGATCGAGGCGGTGGAGGCGATAGCGGACTGGTTCGCGGGGCCGTTTACCTAGCGGGGCGGGCGTCCCGTGGCTGAGCGCCAGGTGCCCTCGGGCATGAACCCAAGGTATCCGTCGATCTCCTCTGCGCAGTGGAACATCTCGAGGGAGAAGCCCTGGTCGTCGTTCACGTATGAGGACGTGAAGGGGCCTTCGTCGTTGGGCTGGACGTTGGCGGTGTAGCCGTTGTCGATGAGGCGGGTAAAGGCTTCGGTGAAGGCCTCGCGGGTGCGGTAGCCGAGGGCGATGTTGAGGATGCCGACGTCGCTCAGGAGGTAGCCCAGGGGACGAGGCCTGGGCGCAGGATCGCTGTACTGCTGGACCTCGATGAGCTGGTCGCCGGCGCGCAGGAGGAGGGTCTCGGACTGGGCGCCGGGGAGGCCCCAGAGCGCCTCCATGTCGGGAGTGTGGAGGAGGGTGGGGTCGACGACCTCAAGGGAGAGCGTCTCGACCCAGAAGCGCCGGGCCTTCTCGAGGTCGGGGACGGAGAGGCTGACGGCGCGAACGGCGCAGCCGGCCTCGGGCCAGCGCGCCGGACGGACGTCGTCGAGCGGGTCGCGCTCCATGATCTCGATGATGCGGCCGTCCTGATCGCGGATGCAGACCCGCCGGTCGCCGTCGGGGCCCATGGGTGGGGTGACCGTGGAAGCGCCGACGGTGGGAACGCGGGCGACGACGGCGTCGAAGTCGTCGACGTGGAAGGACATGCGGGTGTAGCCGATGTCGCAGGGGCGCCAGTCGAGGGGGAGAGGGCGGGGGA
>VXRS01000088.1 GCA_009838385.1 Dehalococcoidia bacterium
ACAGCTGATCCACGACGCGGGCGCCTACCTGTACGGGGACGGGGCGAACTTCAACGCGATCATGGGGCGGGTGCGGTACGGCGATCTCGGCTTCGACGTGGTGCACCTGAACCTCCACAAGAGCTTCAGCACGCCGCACGGGGGCGGGGGGCCGGGCGCGGGGCCGGTCTGCTGCAGCGAGGAGCTGGCCCCGTACCTCCCGACGCCGGTGGTCGAGGAGTGCGAGGACGGGGTGGTCCGCCTGACCGCGCCAGAACGCAGCATCGGGCAGCTCCAGCAGTTCCACGGCAATGTGGGGGTGCTGATTCGCGCGTACGCCTACATGCGGGCGCTCGGCCTGGAGGGGCTGCGGGCCGTCTCCGGGCAGGCAGTGCTCAACGCGAACTACCTGCGCGTGCTCCTCCATGGCTACTACGACCTGCCCTACGACCGTCCCGTGCTGCACGAAGTCGTCTTCTCCGGGTCGCGCCAGCGGCGCGAGCACGGCGTGCGGACCTACGACATCGCGAAGCGGCTGATCGACCACGGCTTCCACCCGCCGACGGTCTACTTCCCACTGATCGTCGAAGAGGCGCTCATGATGGAGCCGACGGAGACGGAGCCGCCCGAGGCGATCGAGGCGCTGGCGGAGGCGATGATCGCGATCGCGGAGGAGGCTGAGCGCGACCCCGACACGTTGCACGCCGCTCCCCTCACGGCTCCCATCGGGCGCCTCGACGAGGCGAAGGCCGCGCGACGGCCCGTGCTCCGCTGGCAGGAGGAGGAAGCCGAGGAGTAGGGCTCGACTAGAACCAGTGCCGCTTGCGCTGGAAGGGGTACGTCGGGAGGGCGACCCGGCGGCGAGCCTCGCCCGCGAAGAGCCCCGCGAAGGCAAGGTCGAGCCCGGCATCATAGGCGGCGGCGACGGCGCTCACGAAGCCGTCACCGGTCTCCGGTGACGCTCCCTCGGCGGGTGGGCACGCCAGGGTTGAGAGCACCATGGGCGCGTCGGAGGATTCCGGCCAGGCATCGCCCAAGTCCGGTCCCAGAGCTGCATCGGCGCCCACTTCGATAACGATGTCGATGCCAAGCTGGGCAAGCGTCTTCGCGCAGGCGCCGGGCTCGACGGGATCGCGGGCCTGAGTGCGCCAGTAGTCGGCTCCGAGCTCGTCCACCGACTCGGCCACGCGGCCAGTCGCACCGTTGACCAGCGACGCGGACGGGGCCTCGGGCGCCACGGCAGCGAGGGCAGCTTCCAGGCCCCCGAGCGCACCCTCGTCCGGGTTCGCTTCAAGAGCGCCGAGCGCTGCCGCAAGCCGCAGGCCCTCCTCCAGGGTGATGGCTCCGGCAACCTGCGCTGCCGCCAGAGTTCCGGGGCCGCCCCCGACGCCCGCGTGTGGACGGATGCCGACACTCGCCCACTGCGCGGCCAGCGCGCACTGGAGCGCGTACACCGCGGGGTGCGCCGATGCGGGGTCATCGAGGTTCTGCTCGGCGCCGAACAGGACCTCGAGCAGGGAGACGCCTCTCTCTTCCCGCATTAGCTCATCGCAGCGGTCCAGGATGGCTCGCGCGACGGGCTCGCTGCGATAGAGCGATTCGCCCAGGCCTGCCCACTGGCCACCCTGTCCGCTGAACGCGAACGCCACTCGGGTCGCGGGCTCGGGTGGTGGCTGGTCGGGGGCGTCGTAGGTAGCGGCGACCGTCTCCAGTCCTTGCCGGAGCTGCGCGGCGTCGGTGAACACGACGCCCGCGCGGTGGGGGAAGTGGCCCCGGCCCGCGCCGGCGGTCCAGGCCAGGTCGGACAGCGCTTCGGAGGAGGCGGCGCCGTCCTCGCCGTCTAGCCACGAGCGGTAGCGCTCGGCAAGGTCGCGGAGCGAGCCCGCGGACCTCGCCGAAAGCGGCAGGAAGCGGGTCGCGCGCTCCGGCGACTCTTCACCAGCGGCCGCTGTCGCGTCCGGGAGCGCCAGGGGCACGGTCCGGGAGCTGCCCTCGGGAACAGTGGCCCCGTTGCTCGCTGCCGCTCCGAGCGGCGGTTCGTAGCCCTCGACGAGGACGTGGGCGTTGGCGCCGGAGAGGCCAAACGCGTTGACGCCCGCCAGCGGCCGGCGGCCGGACGTGTCCGGCCAGTCGGTCGCCTCCGAGGCGACGCGCACGGGAATACCGTCCCACTCGACGTGGGGGTTCGGGTCGTCGAAGTGGAGGTGCTGGGGGATGACGCCGCGGTTCATGGCAAGGACGGTCTTGATGAGAGCCGCCATCCCGGCCGCCGACTCGGTGTGGCCGATGTTCGACTTAACGGAGCCGACCAGCAGGGGCCGCTCGGCGTCGCGGCCCTCGCCGTAGACGGAGGCGGCGGCGTTCAGCTCGATCGGGTCACCGAGCTGCGAGCCCGTCGCGTGCGCTTCGAGGTAATCGACCTCGGAGGGCAGGACGCCGGCCTGCGCCAGGGCCTCGGCCATGATGCGTTCCTGGGCGGGTCCGTTGGGGACGGTCAGGGCGGCGCTGGCGCCGTTCTGGTTGACGGCGGAGCCCCGGATCACGCCCCAGATGCGGTCGCCGTCCGCCTCCGCGTCGCGCAGGCGTTTGAGGACGACCATCCCGCAGCCCTCGCCACGGACGTAGCCGTTGGCGGAAGCGTCGAAGGGGCGGCACTCGCCCGTGGGCGAGAGCATTCCGAGCTCCATCATGAATCGGGAAACCTCGGGCGAGAGGACGACGTTGACCCCGCCGGCGAGCGCGAGGTCGACCTCGCCACGCTGCAGGGCAACACCGGCCTGGTGGACCGCCGCCAGCGAGGAGGCGCAGGCGAGGTCGATGGGCATGGCGGGGCCTTCCAGGCCCAGCACGAAGGCGATGCGTCCGACGGTGACGCTGCCGGTGGTGCCGAGGTAGCTCTGGTCCTTGTTGCTGGCCGCGACCAGATCGCGATACTCGCTGCCGCCAAGGCCGGCGTAGACGCCGGTGCGGCTGCCACGAAGCTGGTCCGGAGCGAAGCCGGCGTCTTCCAGGGCTTCCCAGCTGATCTCGAGCATCATCCGCTGGCGGGGGTCCATCGCCCG
>VXRS01000145.1 GCA_009838385.1 Dehalococcoidia bacterium
GCGGCTTCCCCCGGCGGTTCGGCAGGATCTCGATGTCACGCCACCCGACGCCCCTGATTCCCGTGCCCAGCGCCTTCATCACCGCTTCCTTGGCGGCGAACCGGGCCGCGAGCTCCGGCACGCGGCCGCGGCAGTGGCGCACCTCGTCCTCGGTGTAGACGCGCCGCAGAAAGCGCTCGCCGTGCCGGTCGAGCACGGCCCGCACGCGTGCGATCTCGATGATGTCGATGCCGTGGGCGAACTTTCGAGCCACGTCATGATCCTAGCCCCTCGCCCTTCCCCACGCCCGGACCGTACCCTTGGCGCATGACCGCCGACATCATCGACGGACGCGCCATCGCCGCCGACCTCCGCGCCGATCTCGCCGTCGAGGTCGCCGAGCTCGCCGCGGGCGGCGTCACGCCCGGCCTCGCCGCCGTCCTTGTCGGCGACGACCCCGGTTCCGTCAGCTACGTCACCGCCAAGGCCGAGGCCTGCGCCGAGATCGGCATCTTCTCCGAGACCATCCGCCTCTCCGCCGGCATCTCCCAGGACGCCTTGCTCGACCGCATCGGCGAGCTCAACGCCGACCCGCGCTTCCACGCCATCCTCCAGCAGCTCCCCCTCCCCGACCACATCGACGAGCGTGTCATCCTCGACGCGATCACCCCCGCGAAAGACGTTGACGGCCTCCACCCCACCAATCTCGGCCGCCTCCTCCGCGGCGAGACCAGCGGCCCCATCCCCTGCACCCCCCAGGGCGTGATGCACTTGCTTGCCCGCTCTGGCGTCGACCCCGCCGGGGCGCACGCGGTCGTCGTGGGACGCTCCTCCCTCGTCGGGAGGCCCCTTGCCGTCCTCCTCGCCAACAAGGCCACCGGCGCGAACGCGACCGTCACCCTCTGCCACACGGGTACCGCCGACCTCGGCGCCCACACCCGCAGCGCCGACATCCTCGTCGTCGCCGCCGGACGCCCCGGCACCGTCACCGCCGACATGGTGAAGCCGGGCGCGACCGTCATCGACGTCGGCACGAACCGTATCGACGACGCCTCCCGCAAGCGCGGCTGGCGGCTCGTCGGCGATGTCGACTTCGCGGGCGTCTCCGAGGTCGCAGGACACATCACCAAGGTTCCCGGCGGGGTCGGCCCGATGACCATCGCCATGCTCCTTGCGAACACCGTGCGTGCCGCCCGCGTCGCCGGCGCTGGCTAGCACCTCACCCCGATCCTTGGGACACTGGCGCCATGCACCAGCTGCTGAGCCAGGCCCGCGACCTTCTCCTGCGCATCTCCGACACCCTGGTGCGTCTTTGACCTCCCGGTAGCCGAAGAACGGCTCGCCGAGCTCGAGGCCCGCTCCTCCGAAGCCTCCTTTTGGGACGACGCCGAGGCTGCTCGCGGCGTCATGCAGGAGCTCGCTTCCCTGCGTGAGCGCATCGAGACCTGGCGCGGCCTCGAGCGGCGCGCCCGCGACCAGATCGAGCTCCTCGAGCTCGCCGCCGAAGAGGACGACGCCTCCTTCGCCGACCACGCCGCCGAGGACCTCGGGGCCCTCGAGAGCGAGCTCGAAAAGCTCGAATTTGAGCTCCAGCTCTCCGGCGAGTACGACCACCGCGATGCCATCCTCGCCATCCACGCCGGCGCCGGCGGCACCGAGTCGCAGGACTGGGCCGAGATGCTCCTGCGCATGTACCTGCGCTGGGCCGAGGGGCACGGCTACGCCACCGAAATCCTCGACACCACCGAGGGTGAGGAAGCCGGCATCAAGAGCACGACCGTCGAGATTCGCGGCCCCCTCGCCTACGGCTACCTCGCCAGCGAGCGCGGCGTCCACCGCCTCGTCCGCCTCTCCCCCTTCGACCAGGCCCACGCCCGTCACACCAGCTTCGCCAAGGTCGAGGTCATGCCGGAGGTAGCCTCCACCAGCGAGATCGAGATCAGCCCCGACGACATCCGCGTCGATGTGTTCCGCGCCAGCGGCCACGGCGGCCAGAACGTCCAGAAGAACTCCACCGCCATCCGCATCACCCACATCCCCACGGGCATCGTCGTGACCTGCCAGAACGAGCGCTCCCAGCACCGCAACCGCACCAGCGCCATGAAGGTCCTTGAGTCCCGCCTGCTCGAACAGGAGCTGCTCGCCCAGGAGGAGGAGCGCGCCCGGCTCAAAGGTAAACATGTGGATATGGGCTGGGGAAACCAGATACGAAGCTATGTCCTGCACCCCTATAAGATGGTCAAGGACCACCGCACCGACTTCGAGACGAGCAACACCACCGCTGTGCTGGACGGAGACCTGGACGAACTGATGGGAGCCTACCTGCGCGCGGGCATGGGAGAAGACGCTTGAGGCGTGTGCTCCTCCTGCCGGTGTTGGCGCTCTTCGTGGGTCTGCTGCTCGGCCTTCCCGCCCCGGCCTCGGCCCAGTCGCCCGAATTCACGACGACCATCGAGAACGAGTTCCCGCAGTTCCTGCGCTTCCGCCTGACAGCCACCGACCCCGGTGGCGTCACGGATGTCAGCCTCCGCTACCGGATAACCGGCTCCGGCACCCTCGCCCGCGCCAAGCCCGAGGCCTTCGAGCCGGTGCCTGCCGGCTCCGATGCTCGTGTCGAGGTGCGCATCTCGACTGGCACTCTCGGCTATGTCCCCGTCGGCAGCGAGTTCGTCTACCACTGGGAGCTCGTCCTTGAGGACGGCACCGTCCTTGAGGGCGAGAGCGACACCTTCGTCTACCTGCCCCCGGGCGAGGAGTGGCACAGCGCCGAAAACGACTTCATGCGCGTCTACTACCACGGCGACCGCGAGAGTATCGCCCTCCGCTACCTCGAAGCCGCCGAGCGTACCTACGCGCGCATGGGCCGCCTGCTCCAGACGGAGCTCGAAATCGTGCCCGTGAAGACGGTGCTCTTCGCCTCCGAGGCTGATCTGGAGGATGCCCAGCCCAACCGCAGCGAGGTCTACGACGCCGCCACCTTCCTCTGTGGCAGCCAGGTCGCCAACAACATCATCTTCGTCATCGACCGAAGCTGCGGGACGCGCGACCGCAGCGA
>VXRS01000224.1 GCA_009838385.1 Dehalococcoidia bacterium
TTTATTAAATCTAACCCCCACCACCCCCAACAACACCTCTCTCTTCGGCGGCACCGTCAGATTTGTAACTCGACGAGGGGCCGGTTCGCGACCGCAGCGGGTGGCGCGGCAGGGGGCGCTTCGGTGCGCTCGGCGAGGGGACCCTTCGACACGAGGTAGCTGCGCTGGTCGCCGCGCTTCGTCCAGGAGACGAGCTCGTTGCCGGTCATGCGGCACCAGGCGGGCAACTCGATCTCGACCGTTGGTTCGGTGGAGCTGATTTCCAGAAGGCCGCCGGAGGCGAGGGGGTCGATATGGCGGCGGATGAGCAGGAGGAGGCCGCCGCCGCAGTCAAGGTCGCCGCCGTCGAAGCCGACGTCGGGCGCGAACGGGTGGCGCTCAACGGGGTCGACGGGGCTGGCCGAACCGCTCACGGCGCCGGTTCCGCCGCTAGTAGGTGACGCTGGGGGCACCGTCGGAGAGGAACTCCACGAGCATCGCCCCGCCGACGATCGTCGCGCCATCGACGAGGTTGTTCTCGTCGAGCCCGCGCTTCTTGAAGCAGGGGGCGCAGACGTAGATGGAGCCGCCTCCGCCGGTGAAGGCGTCGATGAGTTCCGTGAGCGGCAGGAAGCCGTCCTCGTGGATGCGGTCGGCGTAGCCCTTCTCGGCAAGGCGGGCGCCTTCGGTGCTGAGGAAGACGAGGGTCTCCTTCTCGGAGCCGAGGGCGGCGTTGGCGACGACGAAGCCGACCGTAGCCTTGTCGGGGTCGTTTCCGGAAGAGGTGAGATTGACGCAGAACTTGCCTGGCACGGAGCGGGTGTCTCCTTCAGGGGTTTTGGCGCTGTTCGATCCAGTAGTGGGGGTGGTCGGCGTGGAGGAGCTGGCGTTCAGTCATGCGGCACCACGCTGGCATGTCCTCGGGAGCGCCGAGGTCGCGCACGGTGAGCTTCAGCACCTCGCCCGCGGCAAGTCCCCGCATGCGAGATCGAAGCATCACGATAACCTCGCCACAGCCCATGTCGCCAGCGTCCCACTCGGCGTGGGAGCAAGGAACGTCGCTCACCGCTCGTCCTCCGGCGACACGGAATCGCGGGCGGGGGCGCCGAAGAGGGCGGCGGCAGGGCTCGTTTCTTCCTGTTCGGGAAGGCCGAGGCGGGCGCGCAGGGAAGCTCGGGCGGAATCGGCGTTGGTGGCCTCGGGGGTCTGGACGACGACGGGCATGGGCAGGGCGTGGCCGAAGACGAGCGCCTGGCGCTTGCTCTCGAGAGCGGCGATGACCTGGCGCAGACCGCTGCGTCCGGCGACGCCGCCGACGATAGCCTCGACGTCGTTGTCGCTATCGAGCTGAAGCGTGAACTTCGTTCCGATCTGGGAGAGGACCTCGGGGTCGATCTGGCTGGGGCGCTGGTCGATGACGAGGAGGGTGACGTTGTACTTGCGCAGCTCGCGGGCAATCTGGCCGAAGATGCTCTGGCCGGCGAGTGAGCGGTCGACGAACTTGTGCGCCTCCTCGATGACGATGACGAGGCGGTTGGGGGCCTCGCGCTCCTCCGAGCGCTCGGTGCTGTCACGGTACCGCTCCCAGATTCGGCGGGAGAGCATGTTGGCGACGAGCATGTAGCTGACGAGGTCGTTGCCGAAGCGGCCGAACTGGACGACGACGCTCTTGCCGCCCTGGAGCGAGCGCACGACGTGCTCGATGACGTCGCCGAACTGGGAGCCCTCGGTGCGGACGAACTCGCGGCGGGTGAGGCGCTCCATGCGTCGCCGGAGGCTCTCGAGCGAGCCCGGATAGCCCATCTGGGCGGCGGCCTGCGACCAGTTGACGTCGCCCTCGGGAGGCTCGCGCCAGAGCCTGTCGACGACGGCGGCAGAGGGCTCGTCGGCGAGAATCTCGTCGATCCAGCCGGGGCCGAAGCGGCGGCGGCAGGCGTGGGCGGCATCGACGGCGAGGTCGGAAAGGTCGAGGGTCTCGCGCAGGACTTCGAGGTCGTCGGGCTGGATGTCGCGCGTACCGATGAGGATCTGGCCGTCGGAGCGGGCGGCGCGGGACTCGAGGGTGTAGAGCTCGATGTCGGTCTGGTGGCGCTGCTTGAGGGAGCGCAGGCGGCTGGTCGAGGGACCCTGGAACTTCATCTCCCAGCCGTAGTCGTTGTGCATATCGAAGACGAGGGCGACGGTGCGGTCGCTGTTGGTGGCGGCAGCCGTCGAGCGGGTGAGCATGGCGTCGAGGAGGTGGAGGACGAGGACGCTCTTGCCGGTGCCGCTCTTGCCGAAGACGCCGGCGGAGCGCTCGAAGAGGCGCTCGAAATCGACGCCGACTTCGAGCTCGTCCATGCCAAGGGGGGCGCCCACGGGGATGTTGGGGCCGTCGGTGGCGAAGGCGCGGTCGAGGGTGTCCTGGTCGGCGGGGTGGACGGCGGAGAAGTGGCTGGGGAGGCGGCGGGCACGGGCCGGCTCTTCGCCGTTCTCGCCGAGCTCCAGGTAGGGGTCGACGGCGAGGGCGGTGTAGACGCCGGTGTCCTGGAGCACCTCGCGCAGGAGCGCCGGTTCGTCCTCGCCGGGGGGCCAGACGGTGGGGCCGGAATCGACGGACTTGAGGGTGATGTCGGTGACCATGCCGAGGATGCTGAGACCGCCGCCGACCTCGGTCTTCGCGTACTGGCCGAGCTGGGCGGTCTGGCCCGGATCGAGCCGCACCTCGAGGCCCTTCGTGAGGGAGCCTCCGACAACGACGCCGAGGGGGCGGGTGGCATCGGGATTGGCGTCGCTCATGGTTCTACCGCCCGGAGGACACTCGTGAGGCGCGAGGGTTCGGCCTTCAGAAGGCGGGCGAGCTCCTTACCGGCCGCGACGAGGAAGGGTCGCTCCCCGGGGCCGGCGGCGTGGGCGACCTCGCGGAGCGCGGCGGCGACGACGGCATCATCGGCGGCGGGGTTGGCGAGGAGGGGAACGAGGAAGCGGCCCTCATCGGCGACGCGGACCTTCTCCTCATCTGTGGCGGCCTGCACCTCGGCAAGGAGCGGTGGGGGCATCGGCGGGAGGGCGG
>VXRS01000006.1 GCA_009838385.1 Dehalococcoidia bacterium
GTGGAGGAGGCCATTGCCGTCCGCGATCACCACGCCCCCGCCGGCGTGCCCACCGTCGAACCGGAGCTCCCGCCCCCACCGCCGCCTCCCGCCCGCGTTGAGCCGCTCTCCCGAATGCGCTCCGCCATCGCGCGCAACATGACCGACGCCAAGCAGCAGCAGCCGCACTACTACCTCACCGTCGATGTCGACATGACCGAGGCGATGGCCTTCCGCCGCCACGTCAATCTGGTCCTCCACGGCCCCCAGCGCGTGAGCGTGAACGACCTCCTCGTGCGCGCCTGCGCCGTCGCCCTCGCGAGCCATCCGAAGTTCAACGCCTCCCTCACCGACGACGGCATCCAGTACCACGAACAGATGGACATCAACATCGGCGTCGCCCTCGATGAGGGCCTCATCGCCCCCGCCCTCCTCGATGTGGCCGCCAGGCCCCTCCCCGAGATCGCCGAGGAGTCGAAGGCGCTGGTCGAGCGCGCCCGCGCCGGCAAGCTCCGCGCCGAGGAGTACTCGAGCGGCACCTTCACCATCACGAACCTCGGCGCCTACGGCATCGATGTCCTCGTCGGCATCATCAACGCGGGCCAGGCCGCCATCCTCGGGGCCGGGTCGGTCACCGAACGTCCCGCCGTCGTCGACGGTGAGATCGCCGTCCGCCAGCTGATGACGCTCGCCCTCAGCGCCGACCACCGCGTCACCGACGGCGCCGAAGGCGCCGGCTTCCTGAAGGAGATACAGACGGTCCTGGAGAACCCGACGCGTCTGTCGGTCTAGCTACCCAACATCTTCCCCATCACGTAGAACGGGGCGCCACCGGGGGTGAACGTCATCTCCGTGATGACCTCGAACCCGAGGCGGCCGTACAGCTCGTGCGCCCGGCTGTCCGTGCGCGTGCTCAGGACGCACGTCTTCTCCGGCCGGCCTTCCAGGAGCGCCTCCACGAGCAGCGCCCCGATACCCCGGCTCTGGAAGTCCGGGTGTACGGCGATCTCGACCAGCTCGTAGGCGTTCCCCAGCCAGCGCCTGCGTGCTCTCCGGTCCAGCTCCCTCGCGACAGCGTCGCGCCACCACTGACCGCGCTGGCTGCGGTACCCGTACGTCATCCCCACGACCCCATGCGCGGGAACGCCCGGCTCCTCCGGCTCACCGAGCGCAATGAACCCCCGGAAGCCCTGCCGGTCGCGGTGGAGACGCCGCAGCCGGTAGCGAATCTCCTCGCCGCGGTCCGGATCACTGTAGGGAGGCGGCGCGAACGCCTCCGCATAGACGGCGATGGCCCCCTCGAACAGGGGGCCACCTTCCGGAAACGGGTCGATGCGCCAGCTCATCCCCGATACTGGATCTTCGCCCCGACGCGGTCCTTGTTCAGCCGCTTGTTCAGGTGCAGCCCCTCAAGGATGAACTCGGTACCGGCGGCGACCTCGCCGGGCGAACCGGCCTCGACGATCTGGAGCGCCTCGTCCAGCCCCTCGATGGTGTTCAATAGCCCCTTGTAGTCCTCGCTCGATGTCATCTCGCCGACCTCGACGGAGATGCCCGCCTTGAAGCGCGCCACGATCGGCTCCAGGTCCGCGAGGTTGTAGAGCCGGTTGAACACGGCCACGACCGCGCCCTGGATCAGCTTCTCGATGATCTGGTCCTCGCGACCGTCCTCGATCGTTTCCAGCTCGACCTTGCCGCTCAGGGTGGGCACGACGAATGGCAGGTCGCTCACCCGCGGGACGGCCTCCTCCTCCCCGTTCACGATCGCCCGCCGCAGCGAGTTCGCGAGCATGCTCTCGTAGTTCGCGATGCTCGCCCGGACGCTCACGCCCGAGCGCTGGTTCACGTCGGGACTGCGCCGCGCGAGCCGTGTGATCTCCGCGATGATCTCCTTCATGTAGGCGGGTACCGACACGCTGAAGTCCGCCGGGACGGGATGGTGCTCGGCCTCCACGATGTCGATCTCGTGCTCGATGCGCTGCGGGTAGTGCGTCCGCACCTGCGCCCCGTAGCGGTCCTTCAGCGGCGTGATGATGCGTCCGCGGTTGGTGTAGTCCTCGGGGTTCGCGCTCGCCACCACGAACACGTCCAGCGGCAGCCGCACGCGGTAGCCCCGGATCTGGACGTCGCGCTCCTCCATGATGTTCAGGAGGCCCACCTGGATGCGCTCCGCCAGGTCGGGCAGTTCGTTGATGCAGAAGATGCCGTGGTTCGTGCGCGGCACCAGCCCGTAGTGAATCGTGAGCTCGTCCGAGAGGTAGCGCCCTTCCGCGACCTTGATCGGGTCCACCTCGCCGATGAGGTCGGCGATCGTGATGTCAGGCGTCGCCAGCTTCTCGCCGTAGCGCTGGCTCCGGTCGAGCCAGACCAGGGGCGCGTCGTCGCCCTGCTGGGCGAGGATCTGCCGGCCCTGCGTCGTGATCGGGTCGAACGGGTCCTCGGGAATCTCGCAGTCCGCCAGCACCGGGTAGGCGTCGTCGAGCAGGGCCGTCAACGAGCGGATGATGCGCGACTTCGCCTGTCCCCGTTCGCCCAGGAAGATGATGTCCTGGCCCGCCAGGATCGCGTTCACGATGTGGGGGATCACCGTTTCGTCGTAGCCGTACACGCCGGGGAACAGCTCCTCCCCGGAGCGAATCCGCGCGATCAGGTTCTTGCGCATCTCCTCGCGCACGGGCATCGGGCGATAGCCCGACTCTCGCAACTCACCAACGGTCCTGGGACGCTCCACTGTACTCACTCGCTCGCGCTCCTCCGGGCAGCAGGCACATGCTCCATCACGACAACGACGAAAGGAAGCCGCCGCGCCGCCCGGGTCCGCCGCGTGTCGCGGCTCTCAGACTCACCCGGAACGGTATCCCTACCCTGGACCGCACATGATAGGGCGTCGCCCGCCTGTCAACCACGGGCCGCCGGAAGCCCCGGTTACGCTCCCGTGAACAGGTCCAGCTGCTCCCCCGTCTCTGATGTCAACTCCTCGATCAGGTCGGGTCCGTCGTTGCGCACGCTGTTCACCCGCTGCGAGACCGGCCGCAC
>VXRS01000242.1 GCA_009838385.1 Dehalococcoidia bacterium
ACGCCCATGATCTACAAGAGCATGTACGACCCCTTCGTCGCGCTCGCCGCCGCCGCTGCCGTCACGGAGAACCTGAAGCTCGGCACCTCCATCGCCCTTATCCCCCAGCGCGACCCCATCCACACCGCCAAGGAAGTCGCCACCCTCGACCAGATCTCCAACGGGCGCGTCGTGCTCGGCATCGGCGCCGGCTGGAACGAAGAGGAGATGGAGGCCCACGGCACCGATCCGAAGACACGCTTCCGCGTGATGCGCGAGAAGGTCGAGGCCATCAAGACCCTCTGGACGAACGAGGTGGCCGAGTACCACGGCCGCCACGTCGAAGTCCCGCCCACCTGGCAGTGGCCCAAGCCCGTGCAGGACCCCCACCCGCCCATCCTCATGGGCGGGGCCGGCCCCAACGTCCTCAACCGCGTCGTCAACTACTGCGACGGATGGCTCCCCGCCGTCCACATGAATTTCACCGAAGACCTGCGCGGGCGCTTCACCCCCGTCGAGGAGTTCCCCGACGAAGTGGCGAAGCTGCAACGGATGGCCGAGGAGCGTGGCCGCCCCCGGCCCCATGTGCAGTGCGGCTCCGAGATCCTGACCCGCATCCCCCTCGGTCAGCTCGAGGAGATCGGCGTCACCCGTCTCATGGTGGGCGTCGGCGGAGGCGGTCTCGATGCCGTCGACGACGACGGCGTCCGGCCCGCCCTCGAGCAGGCCCGCGAACGCGTCGACGCCCTGACCGGCTAGCCGCTACCCTCCACTCCGCCACCAGACACCGGGAGGTCCTCCATGGAATTCGGCCTGAACTACGCGCCCATGCACTTCAACGCGAGCATCGTCAACGTCGCCCGCGAGGCCGAGCGCGTCGGCTTCGAGTGCCTCGGCGTACCCGAGCACTCGCACATGCCCCTCGCCACGGACTTCCCCCTCGCGGCGGAGACGCCCATGGGCTACAAGAGCATGTTCGATCCCTTCGTCTCGCTGGCCGCGGCCGCCGCCGTCACGGAGAAGATCAAGGTCATCACCAGCCTCGCCCTCGTCCCCCAGCGCGACACCATCCACACCGCCAAGGAAGTCGCCACCCTCGACCAGATCTCAAACGGACGCGTCGTGTTCGGCATCGGCGCCGGCTGGAACATCGAGGAGATGGAGGCCCACGGCGTCGACCCCTCTACCCGCTTCCGCCTGATGCGCGAGAAGGTTGAGGCCATGAAGACCCTCTGGACGAACGAGGTGGCCGAGTACCACGGGCGCCTCGTCGACATCCCCCCCACCTGGCAGTGGCCCAAGCCCGTGCAGGATCCCCACCCGTCGATCATCCTCGGCGGCGCCGGCCCAACTGTCCTCAACCGCGTCGTCAACTACTGCGACGGCTGGATGCCCGCCATCCACATGCGCTTCACCGAGGACCTGCGCGGCCGCTTCACCCCCGTCGAGGAGTTCGCCGACGAGGCGGCCAAGCTCCAGCGGTTGGCCGAAGAGCAGGGCAAACCAAGGCCCCAGATCCAGTGCAGCACGGCCGTCCTCTCCCGCATCCCGCTCGGGCAGCTCGAAGAGCTTGGGGTCACCCGCCTGATGATGGGCCGCGAGGACTTCCTCGGGAATCTCCAGGACGAGGACGTTCCCTCCGCCATGGAGAAGATGCGCGAGGACCTCGACAAGCTGATCGCCTAGGCCTGCGGCGCGGCGATCTCGATGCCGCCCAGCGCTTTCGCCGTCTCCTGGCAGGTCGAGACGTAAGCGGCGGCCCCCACACCGCCCTCCACCATCGCTTCGCCTACCGCCCGCATCATCGTGGCGAACACGCAGAAGCGCAGGCCTTCCCGCGCCTGCCACGCCCGCGACACCTCGTCGCGCTCGTGCATTTCCCGCAGCTCGGAAGGCAGGTAGAGCCCCGAGCCCTGCGCCAGCCGGTGCGTCGCCAGCACGGCGTGTGCCCGCGGGTCCACGTGCGAGCTGTGCGGGAAGGTCTGCGCGTTCACGATCGGGAACCGCTCGAAGGCGTCCATCATCCACGACTCCGAACGCTCCTCCGCCACCTCCGCCGCCTCGACCGCCGCGTCCGCGTCCTCCAGTTCCTCCCCCATCGTCGCCTCGTCCCCCAGCCGCTCCTCCAGGAAGCCCAGCACGCCCTCGCCGCCCGACTCCTCCAGCCTCGCCTCCAACTCCCCGAGTAGCGTCACCGTCTCGTACCCCGCCTTGCGCTACAGGTCGCGTGCCGGCCCGGCCACCTCGGCGGCGAGGTATTCCGGCACCTCGTCGGAGTCGAAATCGAACTGCTGGAACTCGATCTCGTCCAGCCCCAGCTCCGCCAACCGCCCGAGGGTGTCGATGACCTCGTCCGTCGTCCCCCCGACCGTCGCCGCCGGGCCGGCGGCGGCCCCGCCCCGGGCCGTGCTCGTGAGCGAGCTCCCGGTGGGGGAGATGCGGGGCACGCGTGGGCCCACCCCCCCGCAGCTCATCATCGAACGCTTGATGGTGGCCGGGTCGCGACCCACCGCCTCGCAGTGCCGCTCCAGCACCTCGCACTTGTGGCGGTAGTCGTCGAGCGGCATGGCGGGCGTGTTCCACTCGTCCGCGAACTCCGCCACCAGCCGCAGCGTCCGCCGCTCCCCGCTGCCCCCGATCAGGATCGGTGGACGTCCCGACTCGGGCTTGGGCAGCGCGTCCGCCCC
Organism: Dehalococcoidia bacterium; assembly: GCA_009838385.1. The sequence continues at coordinate 2,667 of VXRS01000242.1, forward strand.
CTCGAGCCGGTAGTGCGTCCCCTCGTACGAGGCCGCGCCCTCCGACCAGAGCGCCTTCATCACCTCGATCGCCTCGGTCAGCCGGTCGAAGCGCTCCTTCGTGGGGGGAAAGTCGAGCCCGTAGGCGGCGTGCTCGCCAACGTTCCAGCCCGCGCCGATCCCCATCACGAAGCGCCCCCCGCTGAGCAGGTCGATCTGCGCCGCCATCCGCCCCAGGTTCGATGGGTGCCGGAACGTGATCGGCGTCACCAGCGGGCCGAACCGGATGGACTCCGTCTCGGCCGCCGCCAGCGTGAACGAGAGGTACGGGTCGAGGCTGTCCTGCTGGT
>VXRS01000237.1 GCA_009838385.1 Dehalococcoidia bacterium
CTGGTGGGCGATACTGGATTCGAACCAGTGACCTCTGCGATGTCAACGCAGCGCTCTAACCATCTGAGCTAACCGCCCACGGACTGCTCAGCCTAGCGCGTTTCGCCCGCTGCCGCTTCCGCCGCGCCACGAGCCATCCCGGCTTGGCATAATGCGCCGTTGTATGCGTAGACGACGCAGGTACTACGAGCCGGAAGACCTCGGCTACGAGCAGGATATTCGAGACGCCGCCGACCCCAACCGGCGGTTCTTTGTCTACGTGCTCGACACCGACTACGGGCACTATGTCGGCCACACGGCTCATGTCGGGAGGCGGCTGCGGGAACACCAGGATGGCGAAGTTCCCTCGACGGCCGGGGGACACCCGACGTTGGTGTGGAAGTCGGGTCCGAGAGCGACACGAAAGGACGCGGCCGGCTTCGAAGCAGCCATGAAGTCCCTGCGCGACCAGCGCGCCGTCCGTTTCCAGGAGATCACCGCCCTCAACCCCATCCCCTTCGCCAACCCCTCCATGTCGGGGCCGGGGCCCTCTCGCCGGGGCAGCTCGCACCGGCGTCGCGGGTACGGCCATCCTCACGACGACTGGTTCGCAGGCTTCCTCCGGCGTGAGATCCGGGGACTCTTCCGCAGTCGCCGGAAGCGGCGGATGTGGGGCGCGATCGCGGTGGGCATCGTGCTGCTGGTCGTCTACGCGAGTAACGGGGGCTTCTGACCGCCCTCGACCCCTCCGTCCCGCTCGCTATACTCGATCGCAGACAACCGCACAGAGAGAGGCGACGACCGGGACGAGTACCCGCCCCCCACAGAGAGCCGCGCCACTGGCTGGAAGCGCGGCGCCCGGCGGCGAACACCACCCGCGAGCCTGCGCCCGAAGCCCCGGCGGATAGGCGCGCACGGTTGGCCCCGTTACCGGCCGCAACGAGCCCGCGCAGCCGCGCGGGGAATCAGGGTGGGACCACGGGCCGCGCGCCGTCCCTGAGCAGGCGCCAGCACGTCCGGGGAGTCCCAGCCATGCCAGAACCCATCGAAGACCACGTTGATCTCGCCGCCCTCGAGAAGGAAGAGCGGCTCTCACGCATGCGCCACTCGGCAGCGCACGTGCTGGCCGAGGCCATGGTCGAGCTGATGCCCGAGGCCGAGGTCGGCATCGGGCCGCCAACTGACACGGGCTTCTACTACGACTTCCTCCTGCCCCGCGCCCTGACGCAGGAAGATCTGACCTGGCTGCGACGCCGCATGCGCAAGTCGATCGGACGGCGGCTCCCCTTCCAGATGTCCTCCATCACCCGCGAAGAGGCCGAAGAGCAGTGGGCCGACCAACCCTTCAAGCTCGAACTGATCGCCGACATCGAGGACGACGACATCACGCAGTGCACGCACGGCCAGTTCACCGACCTCTGCCGGGGCGGCCACGTGAACCACACGGGCGAGATCCCCGCCTTCAAGCTCATGAGCATCGCCGGCGCCTACTGGCGCGGCGACGAGAACAACCCCCAGCTCCAGCGTGTTTACGGCGCCCTCTTCGAGACGCAGGAGGAGCTGGACGAGTACGAGCGCCGGCTTGAGGAAGCCCGCAAGCGCGACCACCGCCGCGTCGGTCGCGACCTGGGGCTGTTCACCTTCTCCGATGTCGTGGGGCAGGGCATCCCGCTCTTCCTGCCGAAGGGCGAAACCGTCCGGCACCTGATGGAAAGCTATGTGCGCGAGCTGCAGGAGCGCGCGGGCCACAAGCACGTCTGGACCGCCAACGTGGTGAAGGGCCAGCTCTACGAGCGCTCCGGGCACCGCGAGCACTACGCCGACGCGATGTTCCCGCCGATGGTCGACGGCGAGACGGAGTTCCTGCTGAAGCCGATGAACTGCCCCTCGCACATGATGCTCTTCAACGCGGAATCCCACAGCTACCGGGACCTGCCGCTGCGCTACGCGGAGTTCGCCACGCTCTACCGCTACGAGAAGTCGGGCGAGCTCAACGGCCTGACCCGCGTGCGCTCCCTCACCCAGGACGACATCCACGTGTTCTGCACGCCCGACCAGATCCAGGAGGAGTTTGCCCTCGGCCTCTCGCTCATCCGGGAGGCGTTCGAGACGTACGGCCTGACCGACTACCGCGTCGCCCTCTCCCTGCCCGATACGGGCGGCGACGGCAAGTTCGTCGACGCACCAGAGCAGTGGGAGCAGGCCGTCGCGGCCCTGCGGAACGCGATGGAAGCCTCGGGTCTCGAGTTCGCCGAGGAGGAAGGCGAGGCCGCCTTCTACGGCCCCAAGGCCGACTTCATCGCGAAGGACGTGCTCGGCCGCGAGTGGCAGCTCTCGACCATCCAGGTCGACTTCATCCAGCCCGGCCGTCTGGGCTGCGTCTATACGGGCGAGGACGGGAAGGAACACACCCCAGTGATGCTCCACCAAGCCGTCACCGGCGCGACGGAGCGCTTCCTCGGCGTGCTCATCGAGCACTTCGGGGGCGCCTTCCCGCTCTGGCTCGCGCCGGTGCAGGCGACCGTCATCCCCATCGCCGACCGCCACCAGCCCTACGCCGACGAGGTCGCCGCCACCCTGCGCGAGGCCGGGTTCCGCGTCGAGGTGGACGCCCGCAGCGAGCGCATGAACGCGAAGATTCGCCACGCCACGCTGCAGAAAATCCCGTACATGCTCGTCGCCGGCGATCGCGAGGCCGAGGCGGGCACGGTCGCGGTGCGGGTGCGCACCGGCGAGGACCTCGGCGCGATTCCGATCGCCGACTTCCTCGGGCGCATCGAAGAGGAGCGCGAGACGAAGGCGCTTGTCCCCTAGGCCAGCGCCGCCTTCAGCTTCTCGGCCGACTCGTCGGCCGCGTTCGTGGCGTCGTCGAGGACGCCGTGCATGCCGTAGAAGGCGTGTATCTGCCCCGCGTAGCGCGTCTGCGTAACGTCCACGCCTGCTTCCTGCAGGCGCTTCGCGTAGGCCTCGCCCTCGTCACGGAGCGGGTCGTACTCGGCCGTGATGACGTG
>VXRS01000042.1 GCA_009838385.1 Dehalococcoidia bacterium
ATGCGAAGTGAAGTGCATGCCATCAGTGGCGCGACTTATGACGACCTTGGCGATGGGCGCGTGCGCGTCCACAAGGGCGAGAGCTACGGCATCTTCGACTGGGAGGGGCGCTGGGAAGAGGGCGACATCACGCGCGCCGACCCGCACCTGCTCCAGTACGTGGGCGGCCCTGACCTGCCGCCGGGCGTCGACGAGATGGCAGCGCAGCTCGATGCGGCGCGCGAGAAGGCGGCACAGGCGGAGCAAGAGACCCAGGAGCTGCGCGCCGGCGACCTGGCCGAGGATGCGTACACGGGCTCGGTGCGCGACCCCCGCTACGGGGTTCGCAACATGATCATGGCGCAGGGCCAGACGACGGTCGCGAAGTACGTCGGCGACCCGGGACGGGAAACGGAGAAGGGTCCGCGCTCGAAGGGCATCTCCTTCCACGAGGTGCTGGCGGGCGATACCTACCCGGAGCGCATCCCGCGGGAGCTGTGGGAGGACTCGCCCATGCCGGGCGGTGTCACGCGCGTGCCCACCGAGCGGTTCACGAGCCAGGCCTGGCACGACCTCGAGGTCGAGAAGCTCTGGAAGAAGGTGTGGCAGTACGCCGCCCACGTCGACGACATTCCCGAGGTGGGGGACTACATCGTCTACGACATCGCCCACCTCTCCTACATCGTCGTGCGGACGGGCGAGAACGAGTTCAAGGCGTACAACAACGCCTGCCTCCATCGTGGCCGCCAGATCCGTGAGTTCGACGGGAAGAAGGCGACGGAGTTCCGCTGCCCCTTCCACGGCTGGTGCTGGGAGATCGACGGTTCGCTGCGCGAGATCCCCTCGGAGTGGGACTTCCCCGAGGTACGCGAGGACGCCAGCCACCTGCGCGAGGCGAAGACGGGCACATGGGGCGGGTTCGTGTTCATCAACCCGGACCCGGACTGCGAGCCGTTCGAGGACTTCATCGGGTCGCTGCCGCAGCACTACGCGAAGTACGAGTACGAGAAGCGCTACAAGCAGATGCACGTGGCGAAGGTGATCGCGGCGAACTGGAAGATCACGCAGGAGGCCTTCATGGAGGGCTACCACGTGATGGCGACGCACCCCCAGGCGATGGCCTTCGGCGGCGACGGCGCGAACATGCAGTACGACGTCTTCGGGAACTGGTGCCGGGCGATCACGGTCGGCGCCAACACGAGCCCGCAACGCGGCATCTACCCGGACAACGAGGAGATCTTCGCGATGCGCAGGGGCGGCGCGGAGATGGCCCGGGAGGGTCTGCGCCAGGTGATGGGCGACAAGGCCGACATCTTCTGCGATGCGGAGGTGCTGGACGGGTACTTCAACAACCTGTTCCCGAACTTCCACCCGTGGGGCTGCTTCAGCCGCATCGTGTATCGCTTCCGCCCATACGGGGACGACCCGGACCGCAGCATCATGGAGGTGCTCTACCTGGTGCCGTGGCCGGAAGGCGAGGAGATGCCGCCGGCGGCGCAGATGCACTGGCTGGAGGAAGACGAGGACTTCACGCTCGCGCCGGAGATGGGCGGGCTGGCCCGCGTCCTGAACCAGGATTGCTACAACCTGCCGAAGATCCAGAAGGGCCTGAAGACGAAGCAGGATCCGTACGTCTACTTCTCAGCTTATTCGGAGGGGAAGATCCGGCACTTCCACGAGCTGTACGACCAGTGGCTCGGGGTTGAGTAGGGCATGACCCAGGCGCTGGAGAACTACGGTTTCCTCAAGCTGAACGAGGAGATCCTGGCCAATCCGTACCCGTTCTACCGGGCGCTGCGTGAGCAGTCGCCCATATACCGGGAGCCGGACTACGGCGTGTTCCTGCTCAGCCGATACGAGGACATTCTGGAAGTGAACGCGCAGCCGGAGGTGTTCTCGAGCATCCTCGTGGCGAACGCGCCGTACACGGACCCGCCGGCGGCACTCGAGGACCTGCCAGCGTGGCGCGACTCGCAGCCGTTCAGCGACAAGATCCTGTCGAACGACCCGCCCGACCACACACGTCACAAGCGGCTCATCAACCGCTTCTTCACGCCTCGCCACGTGGCGGGCCTGGAGCCGCGGGTGCGGGAGATCACGAACGAGATCATCGACACATTCATCGACGAAGGCGAAGTCGAGTTCGTCACCCAGTTCTCGCACATGCTGCCGCGGCTCGTCGTCGGCGAGCTGATCGGCCTGCCGCCCGAGGACCACGACTACTTCAAGCAGTACTTCATGGACCGGCTCGCCGTAATGGCGAAGGCGGCGGCGGACCCGACGGGGGCCTACCAGCGGCAGGAAGAAGAGCGCGAGGAAATCACCGAGAACGAGTTCCTCACGGACTACTTCATGAAGGCGATGGCGGAGCGGAGGGAGCATCCGCGGGGCGACATCATGAGCGACCTCGCGAACGCCACCTTCGTGGATTCTGGCGAGCCCGTGGCGCTGGAGTCCCTCGTGAGCATGATCACGCTGCTGTACGCGGCGGGGGGCGACGCGAACACGCCGGAGCTGATGACGAACGCGATGCTCGTGCTGCTGCGGCAGCCGGACGTGATGCAGGCACTGCGGGCCGACCCGTCGCTCGCGGGTGGCTTCATCGAAGAGGTCCTGCGCTACGACACGCCCGTGCCGGGCGTGTTCCGTATCGCCCTGCAGGACACGAGCGTCGGCGGCGTGCCCGTGAAGCGGGGCGAGAAGCTGATGGTCATCTACGGGTCGGGGAACCACGACGCGGAGAAGTTCGACGACGGCGAGGTGTTCGACCTCGGCCGCGAGCAGACGTGCCCGCACCTGGGATTCGGGCACGGGGTTCACTACTGCCCCGGGGCGGGGCTGGCGCGGCAGGAGGGTCGCGTGGCGATGCAGGAGCTGCTTCGGCGCATGGCCGACATCCGCATGATGGAGGGCGACCCGCCCTACGTGCCGAGCGTGATCCAGCGCATCCCGATCAGGCTGAAGCTGAGCTTCACCAGGCTCGCGTAGGCGCTCCTAGCCCACCCG
>VXRS01000115.1 GCA_009838385.1 Dehalococcoidia bacterium
TCGCCGAGGCGGCTCGAAACGCCGACGCGGTGATCGCGCCGGGGCGGCGCATCACGGCCGAGATCATCGAGGGGCTCGACAAGTGCGTCGTGATCGGCCTCAGCAGCGTCGGCGCCGACACGGTCGATGTCGAGGCGGCGACGGAGAAGGGCATCGTCGTGACGAACGTGCCCGACATCTTCGTCGAGGAGGTCGCGGACCACACGGTGGCGCTGCTCCTGGCCGCCGCGCGCCGCCTGAAGCTGATGGACCGGCTCATGCGCGAGGGCGACTGGCGCGGGGCACGGCCGGTGTTCCGCGACGTGCCGCGGCTGTGGGGGCAAACGGTGGGGCTCATCTCGTTCGGGAACATCGCACGGGCGGTGGCGCGACGGCTGCAGCCGTTCGGGCTGCACGTGATCGCCTACGACCCGTTCGTGAGCGAGTTGACGATGACGGCGGAGGGCGTCGAGCCGGTGGGCCTGATGGAGATGCTGGAGCGCTCCGACTTCGTCTCGATGCACGCGCCCCTGAATGAGGAGACGCGCCCGCTGATGAAGGCGGAGCACTTCGCCGCGATGAAGCCGTCGGCGATCTTCGTGAACAACGGTCGCGGGCCGACGGTGGACGAGACGGCGCTGATCGCGGCGCTAGAGGACGGCGAGATCGCGGGAGCGGCGCTGGACGTGTTCGAGGTGGAGCCGACGAATGCGGAAAACCCGCTCCTCCACATGGACAACGTGATCGTGACGCCGCATGTGGCGTCGGCAACGGCGCGGATGATGCCGGAGACGCGGCGGCGGACCGGTCGCGAGATCGCCACGGCCCTGCAGGGTCGCTGGCCGCGGAGCGCGGTGAACCCGGAGGTGCTGCCGCGCACCAACCTGCGCCGCTGGCAGCCGTTCCCGATGAACCGGGGTCCGAATCGCTGATGTTCCGGCTGCAGATGTTCTTCCTGAAGCTGTTCGCGCCGTTCCACACGTTCGTGTTCCGGCTGACCCGCGGATGGTTGATGGGGAAGTTCGGCCTGCCCGTCCTCCTGCTGACCACCACGGGCGCGCGGACGGGGAGGCAGCAGACCTCGCCCCTGCTCTACGTCGAGGAGGGCGGCGCCCTGCTTATTCCCGCGTCCCTGTGGGGCGGGCCGCGCAATCCGGCGTGGTACTACAACTGCGTCGCAAACCCCGAAGTCGTCGTGGAGACGCGCGGGAAGAAACGGACGATGTTGGCGGAGCCGGCGCCGGAAGAGGACCGGCAACGCCTCTACGACCTGTTCAAGGCGGGGTCAGGTCACTACGCCGGGCACGAGGCGAGGACGGACCGGAAGATACCGGTGGTGATGCTGCGGGACCTGGACGGCTAAGGGCTACCCCTGCCTGGTGATCAGTCGCTCAACAGGGCATCGACCGCAATGCCGAAAGACTCCGCGATACGGGCGAAAGCCCGGACCGAGCCCGGTTTGCGACCCTGCTCGATCTCGGAGAGGTAACTGGGCGCGATGCCGGAGCGTTCGGACAGTTCCCTGAGCGTCAGTCCATGGTGGTCGCGGAACGCACGGATGGGGCTGGCCCCGTCAATGATCGCGAGCGCCACCTCGTGCGGAACCCTGGCATCTTCAACGGCCTCGGTCGCGGCCAACCGGTCCTCGAGCTCGGCCGTGCGCTCGATCAGCGCGTCGTACTCCTCGCGCGTCAGCGTAACGGTCTCACCGGCGCTCATAGGCTTCCCTCCTGTGCCGGACTCTCAGCACAATCATGACCGAGGATTCTCCGTGCTCGACCGCAAAGATCACGCGGTGGTCGCCAACTCTCAGCCGGTGGTAGTCGCTCCCGGTCAACGGCGTCACCTGCCTGGCAAGCGATGCCGGATCTTGGGCGTATTGCTCGATCTTGGCGACTACTCGCTCGCGGTCTTGCCGGGCAAGGCGGCGCATGTCCCGGATTGCCCGGCTTGCCCACTGGATGTTCATCCACCGCTCGCCCCTGGCCATCTTCGCTAATAGCGAACAGCGAGTCAAGGATTGCGGGGGTCCACTGAATCGGCGCGAAGTGAGCCCGGGCTTGTCGCTGGGGGCGGAACTGCGCAGGATGACCGCTATGAGTCTGTTTCAACGATTGTTCGTTCCGTTCCACGTTCTCGTGTACCGGCTCAGCGGCGGGCGGCTGCTCGGCAGGCTCGGGGGATTGCCAGTGCTGCTCCTGACCACGACGGGGCGGCAGTCGGGCAAGCGGCGCACGCTGCCGCTCCTGTACCTGGAGGAGGAAGGCGCGCTGGTGGTGGTGGCGTCGGCCGCAGGCGCGCCGAGGAACCCGGCGTGGTACAGCAACCTCGTCGCCAACGCGACCGTTGAAGTACACACGCGCGACGGGCGCCGTGAGATGCTGGCCGAGACGGCCGCGGATGAGGACCGGCAGCAGCTGTACGACCGGTTCAAGACCGCCTCCGACCAGTACGCGGGCTACGAGACGAAAACCGAGCGCCAGATCCCGATTGTGCTGTTGCGGGCTTCGGGCTAGCGGCCCCATCTCCAGAAGCGCGTTCGGGGGGCGACCGTAGAATCGCGGGCATGCTCCAGCGCCCCGTCGTGGCTGCAAGGACCTCGGTGTTCTCGGAGTCGGTCATCCGCGAGATGACGCGGCTGGCGTTCGAGCACGACGCCATCAACCTCGCGCAGGGCTACCCCGACTTTCCCGCACCCGATTTCGTGAAGCGCGCGGCCGTCGAGGCGATCGAGGCGGACGTGAACCAGTACGCGATCACGTGGGGCGACCCGCGCCTGCGGACGGCGATCGCCGACAAGGTTGGTCGTCACTACGGGCTCGACGTGGACCCGGAACGCGAGGTGACGGTCACGTGCGGGGCGACCGAGGCGATGATGGCAACAATGCTCGCCTTCGTGGAGCCGGGCGACGAGGTCATCGTCTTCGAGCCGTTCTACGAGAACTACGTGCCAGACGCGGCCATGAGCGGGGCGACGCTCAAGTTCGTGACGCTGCGGGGG
>VXRS01000102.1 GCA_009838385.1 Dehalococcoidia bacterium
CACCAGGTGGCAGTACCGGAGAACGACCTGGAATAGCGGCGAGGCTCGCCAGGACCCGTGGGGCCCGTGGACGGACATTCCCGGCAGCGACTCGGCGACTCGCGCCTACCGCTTGACCGGCCTCAGCAGCAACACCGGGCATCGCTTCGAGGTTCGAGCGGTCACGGGCGGTGTCGAGGGCGTCCCTTCCAACCTTGAGGGTGGCATTACCCACAGGCCGGGAGAGCGGCCCCTCATCTACGTGGGCAAGGTCGTCGAGGGCGATGGTCGCACGGAGTGGCAGCTGGGTTCCTTCATCTTCACGATCCCCGAGGGCCTGCGCCTCGTCGGCGACCTCTCCTGGGAGTCAGGCAATGGAGACTCGGGTACGGTCGTCAACGACTTCAAGGGGCGGGGCAGCCTGAATTTCGTCCACACGCAGGAGGTTGTGCGAACACACCTGCGGGACGATCTGTCGGCCGGCGACCGGCTCCGCTTTCAGGTGCTGCTGAACGCCCTCATCGCCTCGGTGCGTGTCCTCGCCGACGAATAGCCGATGCCCCGAGCCTCGGCTACTCCCAGTTGTAGCCCGCAGCCCGCAGGTCCGCGTGCAGGGCCTCGTAGTCGCCCTGGAAGTGGTGCGCCAGCATCCCCACGCCCCGCGCCGCCTCGACGTTCTGTTCGAGGTCGTCGATGAAGAAGCAGGCCGTTTCGGGCAGGCCGATGCGCTCCGCCGCGAGGTGGTAGATGGCCGGGTCCGGCTTCGCCAGCCCGACCAGCCCCGAGATCACCCGGTCGTCGAACTCGATTCCCACGAAGAAGTCTGTGCTGAGCCGTGTCTCAAGGTCGGGTGCGGCGTTGCTCAGCAGCCCCACCCGGACGCCCGCCGCCTGCAGCGCGTTCGCCAGGTCGATGTTCGGCTGGTGCAGCGCGATGGGGCGCGCGTACCACTCCTCGAAGAGCCCCTCCGCCCGGTCCCCGCAGTGCTCCGCCAGCGAGGCAATCGCCGCCGCCCGCCAGACGGCGCGGTCGCTGATGCGACCCGTCTGCAGCGCCCGCCACTCGTCGGTGCCGTAGAGCGCGCGCCGCAGCGCCCGCGCCGGCAGGCCGTTCCGCTCGCAGAACGCGTCGTACTCGTCCCAGTCCTGGCGCAGCAGGACGCCGCCGAAGTCGAACAGGACCGCCCGCTCGCCAGACATCACGCCCTCGCTAGCTCTCCTGCGCCCGTTGGTAGAAGTTCCTTCCCTCGATCGCCGGCCGGAAGACCGCCGGCATGCGCTGGAACATGTCGTCCACCGTCCATGGCTCCTTGCCCTGGATCTGCCGGATCATGTCGGGCGTGTTGAACAGCGACACCTGGTACCCGGAGGCCCCGATCACCTGCCCGTTGATCCAGCCCGACTCTGTGCTCGCCAGGTACACCACCGGCGGGGCCACGTTGTCCGGCGACATCTCCCGCGCGCGATCCTCGGCCGCCCGCTGCTGCGCCGCGTCGAGCTGGCGCCGTCGCTCCGGCGGGATCGTGTCGCCCATGCGCGTGGCCGCGCCCGGGCTGATCGCGTTCGAGGTCACCCCGTACCGGCCAAGCGCGTTCGCGCAGGAGTACGTCAGCCCCACGATGCCGAGCTTCGCCGCCGCGTAGTTCGGCTGCCCCGGCGATCCGGAGAGGCCCGACACCGACGTGAAGTTGATCAGCCGGTAGTCGCCCTTGCGCTCCGATCGCCAGTAGATGGAGGCGTACTTGGAGGTGTTGAACGTGCCCTTCAGGTGTACCGCGATGACGGCGTCCCACTCGGCCTCGGTCATGTTGAAAATCATGCGGTCGCGCAGGATGCCGGCCACGTTGCAGAGGATGTCGAGCTGCCCGTACTCGTTCAGCGCCGTGCGGATGATCTGCTCCGACGCGTCGTAGTCCGAGACGTCGTCGAAGTTGGCGACGGCCGTGCCCCCGGCCGCCTCGATCTCGCGCACGACCTCGCGCGCCGGCGCGTCGTCGGCTCCCTCGCCGTCGACGCTGCCGCCGAGGTCGTTCACGACCACCGCCGCGCCTTCCGCCGCCATCAGCTTCGCGATCGAGGCGCCGATGCCCCGCCCCGCGCCCGTCACGATCGCCACGCGATCCTTCAGTCGATCCGCCATCTCGGTTCTCCTCTGCCCTGTTCTGTCTGGTCTCGCGGGCGCTCTCGGCCCGTGTATTCACCAAGCCGCCTCATTCTGCCACCCGCCCCCGAAGGCGCGAGCGCGTCCCGCCCGCCTCTCCTCCCGCGTGGCAGAATGGCCCTCCCCATGACCGAGCAGGATGACAAGCACCGCCCCTACGACCGCGACAGCGTCGACCACGTCCTCACGACGACCCGCTCCGTGCGCCGCCGCCTCGACTTCGACCGCCCCGTCGAGCCAGAGGTCATCGAGGAGTGCATCGGGATCGCCATCCAGGCCGCTCCCGGCGGTGGCGAGGCCCGCCGCTGGCACTTCATGGTCGTTACCGACGAGGCCAAGCGCGACTTTATCGGCGGCCTCTATCGCGAGGGCTTCTATGAGTTCGCCGGCGCTCGCCCCATGCGCCCTGTCATCGCCTACCTCGCCGACAACATCCACCGCTGCCCCGCCCTCATCATCCCCTGCATCGAGGGCCGTGCGGAGAACGACGGGCAGGGCGCCCAGGCGAGCCTCTACGGCCAGATCCTGCCCGCTGCCTGGTCCCTCCAGATGGCGCTCCGCACGCGCGGGCTCGGCACCGCCTGGACCGGCATCCACCTGCGCTACGCGAACGAGGTCGCGGAGCTCCTCGCCATCCCCGACGACATCAGCCAGGCGACCCTCTTTCCCGTCGCCTACTTCACCGGCGACGACAACTTCAAGCCCGTCGAGCGCCCGCCCGTCTCCGAGGTCATCCACTGGGACGCCTGGGGCTCCCGGGACAAACCAATCGCCTGACCCGACTACCCGCCCGTCACCTCGAACACGAACCGCGCCGCCTCCCCCACCGCCTCCGCCAGG
>VXRS01000257.1 GCA_009838385.1 Dehalococcoidia bacterium
GCGATGTGCAGCAGCTCTCCCTGCTCGCCGTCTCCCTGCTCTTCTGGTGGCCCGCCCTCTGCGCCGACCCCGTTCCCTGGCGGATGAACCACCCTTTGCGCGTCCTCTACGTCGCCGTCGAGATGACGCACAAGGGGCTGTTCGGGGGCATGTTCCTCAGCCTCAACACACCGGTCCACGAGACCTTCGCGGCCAACACGCCTGCCTGGGGGCCATCGCCTATGATGGACCAGCGCCTCGCCATCCTCGTGCTCTGGGTCGGGGGAAGCCTGGTGTTCCTCGTCGCCCTGGCCGCCATCGCCGTGAGCTGGATCCGCTACGAGGCGCGACAGTCGCATCGCGTCGACCGCCGGCTCGAAGCCCTGCGAGAGGCCCGGCGTGAGCGCGCCCGCGCGCTCGGGAGTGTCTTCGAACGCTCCTAGGCCGGCTGCTCTGCTAGATGCCGAGCTCGCCCCACAGTTCGTTCGCCTGCTTCTGCAGGTCGGCCCGGAAATCGGGATGCGCCACGCTGATGAGCTCGGCGGCGCGCTGCCGGTGGTTCTTGTCGAGCAGCCTCGCCACCCCGTACTCGGTCACGATCGTGTCCGCCAGATAGCGCGGGATCGTTACGAGCGTGCCTGCTTCGTGCTTCGCCACGATCTTCGAGAGGGAGCCCTCGATCGCCGTCGAGCGCAGCACCGTGATGGCGCGTCCGTCCGGGCAGAGCGCCGCGCTGATGTGCGTGTCCGGCTGCCCGCCCGTCCCGTTGATCATCTGGCCGCCGTAGCGGTCTTCGCTCGCAATCTGCCCCAGCAGGTCGACCGCTACCGCGCTGTTGATCGAGGTCATCTGGCTGTTCTGCGACATCAGCGCCGGGTTCAGCAGGTAGTTCGGGTCGTACACCTCGAACGCGGGGTTGTCGTTGATGATCCCGAGGTCCACGCCGTCGCAGCCCGTCCAGGCCACGGCCACGCAACGCTCCTTGTGGATCGTCTTCCGCGAGTTGTCGATGATGCCCCGCGCCCAGAGCTGCGCCAGCCCCGGCGAACCCAGCTCCGTGTGCACCCCCAGGTGCTTCGCGTGGTCGAAGGCGCCCGCCTTGAACATCAGCGCGCTCGGCGTTCCCACCCCCACTTGGATCGTGTCGCCGTCCCGGATCAGCGGCGCGAGGTTGTCCGCGATTGCCTGAGCCTCGTCGTCGACCTCCGCCAGCCCGAACGCCTGCCGCACGATCTTCGGCGGGAGCATGTGGTACATGCTCTCCGCCAGCGCGATCTGGTCGGGACTGGCCATGTCGAGCAACTCCAGCAATTCCGCGCGGTTCTCCTCTGGAGCCTGGGTGTTCACCCGCTCCCGCACCGCCTCCGCGTTCACGGGCTGGATGACGCCCTCGATGAAGGCCGCGAACTCGCTCACATGTACCCACACGTCGCCGTGCGCCGGTGTGATGTTCGGGTCGATCATCCCGATGGTCCTGGGGCAGCGCTTCGTGTACGACTTCCGCGTCCACATGTGCACACCGAACTGCACGTAGCCGGCGTCGTTCGGCTCGCTGCACGAGGTGATCTGCACGTCCGGAAGGCGCGCCTCCTCGCGGCCCGCGTCGAACGCCTTCATGCCCAGCATGAACGTGTTCGGCAGGTAGGTTGCGATCTTGGCGTCGTGGGCCGCCCGGAGCGGCTCGCCGATGAAGAGCTCGAACTCGCGCTCGCCGTTCTGGCCGGGACTGAAGAGCCGCGGCTCCGTGGGCGAGAGCGCGCGCACGTGCATGCTCCCGAGCTGGTCGGCGCGGTCGGCCAGGGCCGAGGCGAGCTGGGCGGGCGTCAGAACGCCCATCGTCACCAGGTCGCCCTCGCCGATGAGCGCCATCGCTTCCTCGACGCTGCAGAGGCGCTCCTTGTAAGCCTCCCGCCAGTCTCCTGAGTGCGTCATGGCCTCGCTCCTAGGTGAAGTTGAAGTTGAACCCCCGAGGATCCTCGTAAGACGGTGGCTCGGGCTTCTTGTACTGGACTTCGATCTCGTCGGTGTCCTCGTTGTAGCGCACCGGGAAGGACGCGACCGGCCGGAACGCCGGCAGCGACTTCGCCGCGCCATCCCGCACGTCGAACTTGGCGCCGTGGCGGGGGCAGTCGATCTCGTAGCCGACCAGCCTGCCCTGGCCGAGCGGTCCGTCGTCGTGCGAGCAGCGGTTTTCGATGGCGAAGTACCCCTCGACCAGGTGCACGAGCACGATCGAGTCCTCGCCGAACTCGATGATCGCGCTTTCGCCCGGCTTCAGCATGTTCGCGGGCCCTACCGGCGTGAAGGGGGTTTCGCTGTCGGTCTGCTCGCTCATCCGCTCGTGCTCCTCCCGTGAGGCAAGCGAGCCGCGACCATGGGCCGCGGCTCGCCGGTGCGGTCTCGCGCCGGTCCTAGCGGTCCGGCCCGTAGATGTAGTCGTCGATCGTCTTGTGCATGTGGCGGATGCGCCGCTCGCGGTAGTTGATGAGCAGGCCCTTGTAGGCCCGCGAGTTCATCCCCTTCTGCACGCGCGGCAGGTTGTAGGAGTCCTGGTCGAGGACGAGCCCGATGGAGATCTCCCCATGCTTGTACGTCGTGTGCGCAGGTCGCGGCGGCGGGTCGGCTCCGTCCGGAATGCGCGTGTAGTTCTGCAGGTCGAAGTACATCTTGTTCGGGTCCGTCGCGTGCGGACGCTGCCGGAACACCATCACGCCCGTGTGGTGCGTGTTCAGCGTGATGCTCGGGAAGATGTAGTAGTGGTAGTCGTCCGTCATCTGGTCATCGTTGAGCTCTGAGACGTCGATCCCGCGCGCTTCCGTGCTCTCGCGGGCCGCCGCCTGCATCTTCGTGCGGACCTCTTCCGGCGCCCCGTCGAACTCATCCGGGTCGATGCCCGCGCGCACCAGCATGCCCTGCAGCGCGTCCGTGATCTCGTCCTTGTTCGGGTAGCGCGGGCTCAGCAGCCCGAACGGCACCAGGTAGCGGTTGTGGCG
>VXRS01000206.1 GCA_009838385.1 Dehalococcoidia bacterium
AGCGTGTACTGCTCGAAGAAGGAGGGATCGGGCGCATCGAGCAGCGTCTCCGGGTCCGGTGCGTCGGGGGGAAGGCCGGGCGCGACCTCGATGGATTCCAGGTACGCCTTCGCCTGCTGCAGGAAGGGGTCGTCGGGCGCAAGCCGGAGCGCGCGCCCGATCGACGACCGCGCCCGGCTCAGCTCTTCCGGCGAGGCCAGCACCTGGCCCAGCGCCCGCACGGCGTGGATGGCGGGGTCGTCATTCCGGACCTTCAGCGCCTCGTCCGCATAGAAGAGCAGGTACGAGACCATTGTCGGCAGGTCGGTCTCCGCTGCCGTTCCACTGATCAGCGGCCCGTTGAGCGTGAACGCCTCCTCCGGCGTGAGTGCCCGCATCAACGCGAATGCCGCCCCGTACTCGCCGGCCAGTACGTTCGTGAGCAGTGGCTGCCCCGGCGACCCTGCGTACGCGATGCGCAGCGCCGCCATCCGGTTCACCACCGTGGAGAGCCAGCGTAAGGCCTCGTGGTCCGGGACCCGGCGCGAGGTCTCGATCGCGAGTGCGGCCGCGTCCCGCCAGAGGTTCGCCTCCGCCAACCGCACGATCCGCTCCGACCGCTCAGCCAGGTCACCTTCGAGGTCATCCGGCGCCTCCAGCGGCACCTGCTCGTACTCCACCCCGGTCCAGCGGTACACCTGCTCGCGACGTTCCGCCACCGCGCAGGCGTAACAGAACACGTACGGGTCCGAGGTGTTGAAGATGAGCTCGGCAACGCCGTCACCGTCGAGGTCGGCGATGCTGCCCGAATCGGGCCCCGCGCTGATGTGCGAGACCATCGTCGCAAGCCAGTCTCCTTCCGCGAGAAGCACGTCGAAGGTCCCCGCGTGCGCCCCGGTCTGTCCGCGAATCGCGATCAACGCGCCCGGCCCCGCCGCTCGCCGCGGACCGGGGTCGAGCACCTCGACCGTGTGCGTGCGCTGGGGAGCGGTCTCCAGGGTCACCTGCGACAGCTCGTCCGACCACGAAGCGTCGTTGTTGCGCCGGTACAGCGCGACAAAGTGGAAGAAGTTGACCCCGTTGCCGTCCGCTCCCTCGTAATAGGGCTGCGGCCCGTTTGTCACCACCGCCCAGAGCTCGCCCTCGTCGTCTCGAAGCCCAAGAGGAAACGCGTGCGCCGTGAGCCCTTCGGCGCCCTCCCCGAACTCCTCGAGTACCGGCGCGAGCGCGATCGCCGCCAGTTCGGCGGCGAGAGCCGCCTCGTCCTCCGCCGTTGCCTCCACGGCTGGTGCTGCGGTTGGTGAGGGGGTAGCAGTTTCCGTAGCGGTCGTGGCGGGCGCGGAAGTCTCCCGTGCTTCAGGCGCCGCCGTCGATGCCGGTGGCGCGGGATCGGAGGATCCGCATGCGAGCGAGAGCGCCGCGCCCACCCCCAGCAGGAGCGCGGCGCACAGGGTGAGACCCCTTGCCGGCATGCTCGCGCCCCTCTCGTGGTGGTGTTGGTCGGGGTGCCCGGATTTGAACCGGGGACCTCGCGGCCCCAAACCGCGCGCTCTGCCGGGCTGAGCTACACCCCGTGCAGTCAGCGTACCGCACGCCTTCCGCAGGCCCTAGGCTGGCAGCGGCTGTGCGCATCCGATGATGTCGTGGACGTCCGCGACCTCGTGCGCCTCCAGCCATGCCTCCAGTTCGTCCAGCACGTCCAGCGGCGCCCGCGGGTTCGAGAACGATGCCGTCCCCACCTGCACCGCCGTCGCCCCCGCCATCAGGAACTCGACCGCGTCGCGACCGCTGCTGATGCCCCCGCAGCCGATGACCGGCACACGCACCGCCTGTGCGACCTCGTACACCACCCGCAGCGCGACCGGCTTGATCGCGGGGCCGCTCAGCCCGCCGCTCGCCCGCGGCAGCACGGGGCGGCGTGCCTCCGTGTCGATGGCCAGTCCCGGAACCGTGTTGATCGCGCAGATGGCGGAGGCGCCCTCGTCTACGCAGGCGCCGGCGATCTCCGCCGGGTCCGTCGCCGCCGGCGTCAGCTTCACGATGACCGGCAGTTCGCAGGAGCGCACCGCCGCCCGCGTCGCCTGCGCCGCCGCGGCCGCGCTAAGGCCGAAGTCGAGGCCGTTGTCGACGTTCGGGCAGCTGAAGTTGAGCTCCAGCGCGGCCACTCCCGGCACGCCGTCGAACGCTCTCGCCAGATCGCCGTAGTCCCCCGCCGATTCTCCCGCGATGTTCACGATGACGGGCACGTCCCAGCCCGCCCAGACGGGAGCCATCTCCGCGATGATGCGGTCCGGGCCGAGGTTCTGGAGGCCGATCGAGTTCAGCATGCCCGAGGGAGTTTCCGCCACGCGCGGTTGCGGGTTCCCCGCCCGCGGCAGGGGCGTGACGCCCTTCGATACGACTGCTCCGAGCTGGTTCACATCGAACTGCCGCGCGAACTCCATCCCCCAGCTGAACGTGCCGGAAGCCGGCATCACGGGGTTGCGAAGGCTCAGGTTCGTCTTGCGCTCGGGCGCCAGCTCAACCGCCAGGTGTGGTGTCACAGGTTCAGTGTACGGCGCGAACTAGCGGCCGTCCGGTGCCGGTTCCTTGCGCCCCGAGCGACGGTTGCGCCAGAGCCGTTCCGTCTCCGAATTCTCGAAGTCGCGTTCGCTGCCGCAGTGCTTGCAGATGCCCCGGCTGAGGTGCCCGTTGGGCGTCGCGATGATCCAGTGGTGCGTGCAGGTTCCAGTCGCCGCGCGATGCCTGGTGGCGTGCATGTCAAACCCCGTTGGGTTCGGCGCCCCGCCGCGCGCGAATCCATCATTACTACCTTACCCCCTCTGTCTACCCCTTTCGCCTGGCGCGCGACGGGCGCAACACCTGCTCGAACCACAGCCCCCCGTCCGGCCCTTCGCCGTGAAGCGGCCGGAACCCCATCCGCACCCAGAAGTACACGGCCAGCCCGCGGTCCGGTGGCGCCCGCGTCCGCACGACGGGGTAGCG
>VXRS01000219.1 GCA_009838385.1 Dehalococcoidia bacterium
CGACGTTGATGGAGGCCTCGGGCTTGGCCTTGACGGCGTCGATCTTGTCGGCCATGTCAATGACATCGGGGGCATCGACCAGGGTGACGTTGTCGGGCAGCTCATCGATGTGCCGCCGCAACTCCCCGGTGCGGCCAACGAGCAGGACCTCCACCTCGAGCCGCTGGGCCGCGAGCAGCGCGCCCCGCACGACCTCGGCGGGGCCGTGGTCTCCACCCATGGCGTCAACGGCGACTCGTGGCCTCATGCCAGCTCGGTCGCTCGACTGCTTGGCTTCGCTACGCGGTCGCTCAACATCAGGTCGCTACCCTCCGGCCCGGTGCTCCTTCCACGAGTTCGGCGGTAACAATCAGCCGCTCGCTGGCATTCGTCAATGCTCTCAGCAAGTAGTCTCCCCACGTATCGAGGACGCGCAACCCGGCGGCATCCAGCATCGAAGCGAGCTCTGGAAGCGTTACGTAGCGCAGGAGGTGCTCGCTCCCGGTCTGCCGCACCTGGCCGGAGGCTCCGGTCACCTGGTAGCGAATGCGGAGGCGGCGGGTCTGGGTCGCGAGGTCGTCGTGGCGGACGTGCCAGACCTCCAGGCGTTCGCCTCCGACATCGCCCGACCAGGCGAGGATAGGCTCGCCGTTGTCGTCGGGGTCGAGCCAGTGACCGGGGCCGGCGACATCGAGGGCGAGGCGGCCACGGGGCGCGAGGAGCGTCGACGCGGCGCGCAGGGCGGCCGCCTGCTCGCCCTCGGAGGCGCAGGCGAGAAAGACGTCGTTGGGGAGGATGACGGTTGCGAAGGCGGCCGGCGGCAGCTCCGCGCCGGGGAGGCGCCCGTCCAGGAACGTGACGGCCAGGCCCTCGGCGCCGGCGCGCTGGCGGGCGATGGCGAGCATCGCGGGGGAGGGGTCGAGGGCGGTGACGGCGTGCCCGGCGCGGGCGAGCGGCAGGGCGATGCGTCCCGTGCCAGCGCCCACCTCGAGCACGGGGCCGCCGTGCTCGGCGACGAGAGGCAGCCAGAAGTCGAGGTCATCGCCGCCGTCGCCGTGGATGGCGTCGTAGAAGGCGGCGTCGATGGCGTAGGGGTCGGCGGCCATCGCGCGAGCCTATCAGTGGTGACTAGTGGTCGGTGGTTGGTGGCTGGTCCCCGCCCTGCCTCCACCCGTGGGCGGCGGGGTTGTGGGGCGTCGGGGCAGGCGTCAGAATCGCGCCGCCATGGGAAGTGACACGAACCACCTCGACCAGGCCATGCGCAACGCCGCCGACGAGCGCGCGATCACGCACATCCTGACCCGCTACGCGCGGGCGATCGACCGGTTCGACATGGAGCTGCTGCGAACCGTCTACCACCCCGACGCATACGACGACCACGGCAGCTTCAAGGGCAACATCGACGGGTTCATCGCGTTCCTGCACGAGGTGCTGCCGCGCTTCGAGGGAACGCAGCACTTCCTTGGGAACATGCACATCGAGCTCGACGGGGACGTGGCGCACACGGAGACGTACTGCCAGGCGTGGCACCGCATCGCTGGCGAGGACGGGGCTCCCGACCACGACAGCGTGGCGGGGCTGCGCTACGTCGACCGCTTCGAGCGGCGGGACGGCGAGTGGCGCATCGCGAAGCGCCAGATCGTGATCGACTGGCAGCGCGACGACCCGGTCGTGGGCGGCAGCGGGGAAAGGTCACCGGAGACGCAGTACGGCCGCCGCGACCGCGACGACCCGGTGCACCACTTCGGACGCTAGCGCCCGGGGGGATCGAGGGCGTCGCCGGCCATGAACTCGAGCTGGCGGTCGGTCATACGCTCGACGGTGAAGATGCGGAAGACGACGCGGGCGATGGCCATGATGACGCGCGGGCCGGTGAACGACTCCTCGCTCGTGAGGATGGCGCCGTCGCCGTCGGGCTCGACCTCCCAGGCGTGGACGGCGTTCACCCAGAGGTAGCGCGCCGCCCAGGCAACGCGGCGGCCCTCCTCGACCTCGACGACCGTGAGGGTGAAGACGGGCAGGAAGGGTCCACGGCGGACCTGCTCGCGGTAGCGCCTGCCCAGGGAGAACCAGCGGCCGTCGGCGGGAGGCGGTTCGCCGATGGGGCGGATCCAGCGGATGTAGCGGTCGCGCACGGGCCAGCGGGGCAGGTCGATGAGCGCTTCCCAGACCGCCTCGGGCGAGGCGGCGACGGGGAGGCTGCGACGGATCACGAGATGCGGATCGAAGAGGCGGGCAAGGGCTTCACGCATCGGCGGGAGCCCGGAAGAGCCTCTCCGGAACATCCGCGGGCTGGCTATCATGCGCCCATCGTACGACCGTGCGAGGGGAGGGAGTATGCCGCGTTCCCTGGAGGGACAGTCCGCGATCGTTACCGGAGCGGCGCTGGGGCTGGGGAACGCCTTCGCCCGGGCGCTGGCTGGCGAAGGCGCCAACGTGACGGTCTGCGACGTGCGCGAGGAGGTGAACGACCTCGTGCCGGCGCTGGAGGCGAGCGGCGTGCAGGCGCAGGCGTTCGTCGCCGACGTGGGGGTGGTGGAAGACGTGCGGCGCGTGGTCGACGGGCACGTTGATCGCTTCGGTGGGGTCGACGTGCTCGTGAGCAACGCCGGCGTCTGGCGGGCGAGCACGGCGACGGACGACCTCGACAAGACGCTCGACGATTACGACTTCGTGGTGAACACGAACCTGAAGGGGGTCTACCTGTTCGGGCGGGCGGTGATCCCGCACATGATCGCGGGCGGCGGCGGAAACATCGTGCACATCTCCAGCGACCACATCGCCACCTGCGGCACGCCCTACCGTCGCGGCTGCGACGAGGCGCCCGACTGCGTCTGGAGGGACCAGGGGCCGCGCCCCACGGGCGGCGGTCCGGACATGGACCTGTACGACGCCTCGAAGTGGGGCATCAACGGCTTCACGATTCCCTGGTCGAAGGCGCTGCGGGAGC
>VXRS01000205.1 GCA_009838385.1 Dehalococcoidia bacterium
CTCTCCCGCGAGGCCTACGAGGGCGCCTTCATTACGGGCGAGGTTGACCTGGTCAGCTTCACAACCGGCTTGAGTCTGACCGAGGCCGAGTCCCTCCAGGGCCAGATGGGCGACCGCATCGACGTCTACCGCAAGCTGCACTCCGCCATCTCGGAGACGCACATGCACACGCAGAAGCCGCCTTTCAACGACGTGCGAGTGCGCCAGGCCGTGCACCTGGTGATCAACCGCCAGATCGCGGCCAATCCCCTCGGTCCGGGGAGTGGCGTACTCATGGGTCCCGTCCCGCAGAACTTCGTGCCCCAGGCCTTCACGGAGGAGGAGCTTCTCCAGATGCCGGGCTGGCGCGAGCAAAAGGACCAGGACATCGCCGACGCTATCGCCCTCATGAACGCCGCCGGCGTGGGCGTTGGGGCCGACGAAACCATCACCATCAACACGCCCATCCAGTGCCCCTGTCACGCAACCGGCATCAAGGCCGACGTGGAGCAGCTTGGTCTCAACCTCGAGCTCGAGCCGGCTACCAGCGCCGACTACTTCGCCGAGCGCGCGCAGGGCAACTTCATCATGAACATCGGTCTCGAGGTCGGCGGAATCGACCCCGATACCTACATCTACCACCGCTTCCACACCGGGGCGCCGTTCAACCGGACCGCCTTCTCCGATCCCGAGGTCGACAGCCTGCTCGAGAAGCAGCGCGCGACCCTCGACCCGGAGGCCCGGGCGGACGCGATCCGGGATGCGTCGCTGGCCATCATCGAGCACTCGCCCCAGGCCTTCACGGCCCAGCTGGTGTTCTGGCCGGTGTCCCGCAGCTACGTCCATGGCCATGCCGAGCCCGTTCCGGCCGGCCTGACCTTCAACTTCGCACGCCTCTGGAAGGAAGCGTAGCGAGAACCGGTTCCGCACCCCACATTGAAGAGGCCGCCCCGTTTATCGGGGCGGCCTCTCTTTGTATGTCGCGCGATGGCGGGGCTTAGGTCCCTCGCAGTCGCGGGTCCCACAGGTCGCGCAACGAGTCGCCGAGGAGGTTGACGCCCAGCACGGCAAGGGCCAGTCCGATCGACGGGAAGATGAACAGGTGTGAGGCGCTGGCGACGTACTGGCGGCTGTCCGCAATCATCTGGCCCCACTCCGACTGAGGCGGCTGCACGCCCAGCCCAAGGAAGCCCAGGGTGCCGGTCACGAGCATCAAGTTTCCGACGCCCACCGCGAAGATGGTTCCGATCGTTGGCGCGATGTTCGGCAGCACATGTCGCAGCAGGATGCGGATCCCCGAAGCGCCGACGACCTCCGCTGCCTCGACGTATGGGTTCGTCAGCGTTGAAAGGGTGGCCGCTCGCGCAATGCGCACGAGGGCGGGGGTCACGGACAGGGCGACCACATAGATCAGGATCTCAACGTCCTTCCCGAACACGGTGATGAACAGGAGGATGAGGAAGAGGCCAGGGAGCGCCAGGATCGCGTCGATGAGCCGCTGGAGCAGGAGATCGAGGATCTTCACGTAGGCCGACGCCATGCCGATGAGCGTCCCGGCGGCTGTCCCCAGCGCCAGCGCGGCCACGGCCAACACCACTGTGATGCGTCCGCCTGCCAGCGTGCGTGAGAAGTAGTCGCGTCCCTTCAGATCGGTGCCGAACCAGTGCTCACCCGATGGCGATGCGAGAAGATTGGTGGTTTCGGCATCCGGCTCGTGTGTGGCGAGGTACGGCCCGAAGATGACGATCACCACGACCACAAGCGTGAGGAAGAGACCGAATACACCCACAGGCTGCGAGCGGGCCAACTGCCCCAGCCTGCGCCACGCGCTCGGACGCGCTGTCAGGGTGGAGGCGTCTGCCTCATCGGTGGCCAGAGCTGTGGATTCCGTCACGAGTACCGAATCCTCGGGTCGAGCCATGCGTATGTGATATCCACGACGAGGTTGACCATCACGAACATAAAGCCGGAGAAGACCACGAAGGTCTGCACGACCAGGTAGTCCTCCTGTCGGACGGCGTTCAGGGCGTACAGACCCAGCCCCGGCAGGCTGAAGATCTGTTCGATGATGACCACCCCGCCGAGCGCCCCGCCGAAGGAAAGCCCAAGGACGGTGACGACGGGGATGAGCGCGTTCCTGAGTGCGTGCCGCCAGACCACGGTCACCTCCCGGAGGCCCTTCGACCGGGCGGTGCGTGTGTAGTCCTGGCGCAGTACCTCCAGCATCTCTGTGCGGGTGAGCCGGATAAGGGTCGCCATCAAGCCCAGCGCTCCCACGACAACGGGGATGGAGTAGACCTGCATGTTCCGCAGTGGGTCATCCTGGAAGGGCACGTACCCTAACGGGGGCAGCCAGCCCCACCAGATGGGGGGAAACTTCAGGGCGAATACCGCAATCACGAAGCTCGGGACTGCCAGCACGACCACACTTGCGATGCGGATAGAGTGGTCGCTCAGGCCATTCTGTCTCACGGCGGCGAGCGCTCCGAACGGAATCGCGAGGATCGCCTGCACGACCAGCGTGAGGACGACCAGCTGGATCGTCACGGGAAAGCGCCGCTTGATCTCGTCCACGATCGGGGTGGCGCTGATGAAAGAGCTCCCGAAGTCGCCCTGGAAGGCATTCGAAATCCAGTCGTAATACGCCTCCAAGGGCCCTTTGTTCAGCCCGAGCTGTTCACGCAGGGCTTCGGCGCGTTCGGGGGTGTAGCTGTTCTGCAGGCGGTAGTCGACGACGTCGCCTGGGGTGAGCCGCATGATCATGGCCGTGCCGAACGAGAGGATGAACAGCGTCACCGGCACGAGAAGCAGTCGCCGCAGGATGTACGTCCCCATGTTTCGCTACCCGCCCAGGAATCCCCTGACGGCGCTGGCCGTCTGCTCGAGTTGCTCCATCTGCGGGAGGTGTCCCGCCCCCGCGATCAGTTCGACGCGTGCGTCGGG
>VXRS01000179.1 GCA_009838385.1 Dehalococcoidia bacterium
CTCGCGCACGGCGTCGACCGTATCGCGAACACTGCCCCCGGTGGTCAGCACGTCGTCGACCACGAGCACGCGGTCGCCCGGTCCCAGCTCGAACCCGCGGCGGAATTCGCGCCCCCCGCCCTCGTCCTTGCGTTCCGCGATGATGGCTTTCAGGCCCATCCGCCGCGCCACCTCGAAGGCGAGGATGACCCCACCCGTCGTCGGTCCCGCCACGACGTTCGCCCCCGCGTGCGCGAACCGCTCCGCCATCTCCGCGCAGAGTTCACCGGTCACGTCCGGCCACTGCAGGATGCGGAACTTCTCAATGTACGTGTCGGCGTGCCGGCCGCTCGAGAGCTGGAAGTGCCCCTGCAGCATCGCGCCGCGCTCTTCGAGCTGCTCGCGAAGCGTATCGCTCACGGTTCCGATGGCTCCGCTGGTTCATCCGGCTCCGCCGGTTGCGACGGAGTCGGCACTGCTGTCCCCGCCAGCTCCGCGCCCCCGTTCGGCGCAAGACCGAAGGAATCGAACGGCCAGTAGCGGAGCAATGCCTTCCCCACGATGCGTTCTCGCGGCACCAACCCGATTCGTCCGCTGCGGCTATCCTGGCTGCTGTTTCGGTTATCCCCCAGCACGTAGTAATGGCGTGCCGGGATCAGGATCTCGGGACGCGTGTCGCTCCACGTTTCCGTGATGTACGGCTCGTTCAGCAGCTGCCCGTTGATATACACCCGGCCCTGCACGATCGCGATTCGTTCCCCCGGTAACGCGATGACGCGTTTGATGAGGTCGTTCCCGCTCCCCGCCGAGCTTTCGAACACGATGATGTCGCCCCGCTCGGGCCCGCCGAATACCTGCCGCACGTCGCCGTCCTCGGCATCGACGAACGGGATGAAGTCCGTCAGCCGGTCCATGTTGACCTCGGCGTAGCCCAGCTTGTTCACGAGGATGTGCTGGCCGTGGTCGAGCGTGGGGAACATCGAGTACCCCTCGACGAGGTAGTTCTGCAGGCTCGCCCGCACCGCCAGGAATACCAGCAGCGCCAGCAGGGCCGTCTCGATGATCTCCCGGATCCACTTACGGCCGCGGTCCGGCTTCTCCGCCACCGCCTCCGCGGCCACGCCCTCGGTCCACGAGGGCACCAGGAACGCCTCGGCCTCCAGCGCGGGAAGCTCGTTGGCCGCTGGTTCCCGGCCCGAGACGGAGCGCGCTTCTGCCACGGGCGGCATCATGCCCCCGCCGATGATCGGGGCGGCCTCGTCGCCTGGGTCCGTTTCCTCAGGCTGCGAGCCGGGAGCGCGTTCGTCTTCGGAAGCCACCCCACGAGCCTATCACTTGTCATTACGAACAGGTCGCGCGTCTCTTGCTCGTCACCTACGCTCGATGCAGCTCGCAACGAACGCGAGCCCTGGAGGCCCGGATGACTCGCTCCCGCATGGTGGCTGCCCTCGTGGCGGTGGCGGCGATCCTCGTACTGGCCTCGGCCTGCTTCGAGACGTCCGTCGAAGATGGCATCGACGACTCCCGTTCCATCAGTGTGACCGGCACTGGCGAGGTCCGCGCCGAGCCCGACATCGCCACCGTAAACACAGGCGTCGAAGTCCGTGCCGACACTGTTGCGGCAGCCCGCGCGGGCGCGGCCGAGGCCTCCAACGCGATCATTGCCACGCTCCGCGCTCACGGTGTCGAGGAAGGCGACGTTCGCACCGTCGACTTCTACGTCTACCCCGAGTACCACTATCGCGACGAGACCCCGCGTGTGACCGGCTACGTCTTCTCGAACACCGTGCAGGTGACCGTGCGCGATGTCGAGGGCATCGGCGAGCTTATCGATGCCATCGCCGTCGCCGGTGGCGATGCCGTCCGCTTTGGCGGCATCTCCTTCGCTCACGCCGATCCCGGAGCCCTCGCCGAGGAAGCACGCGAGCTTGCCATCGCCGATGCACGAGCCAAGGCGGAGCAACTCGCCGAGCTCACGGGTGTCACCCTCGGCTCCATCATCACAGTCGTTGAAACCAGCTGGGCGGCTCCGCTAGTGGGGCTGGGGCCCCGTGCCGAGTTCGCCGCGGACGATAGCTTCGGTGCCTCGATCCAGCCCGGTACGTCCGCTGTGGTGGTCACCGTGCAGGCGGCCTGGGAGATCGAGGACGAGAGCGACTAGTCCGGGCTAGCTGTCCAGCTTCCCTGTGCGTTCCAGGATCATGTAGCGGCCGAGCCCCTTCATGAAGTGCTGGTGGATCGTGGGGTAGCGTACGCGCAGCTCGTTCTGGAACTGGTTCATGGGGTACCGGCGACGGTGGTAGCCGGCGCCGTCGGGGATCGGCCCCACCTCGCTCGCCACCGCAACGTAGAGCGGCCTCAGGGACCGGAAGTGCGTCTCGTACTGCTCGTTGTAGCTCGTCGCCTCGCAGTCGAGATAGCCGAGCAGCAGCGTCTGCGAGATGGTGGCGCCGATCTGCTCCTGCGCGGCCCGCGCAATGAACTCCTCGGGCGTCTCGCCCTCGCCGATTTCCCCTTCCACCACCCGCCAGCCGTCGCCGTCCTCGTCGGGCTCCGTCACGTAGCCGTAGTCGCCACGGACGACGCAGGCGTAGCCGAAGAGCGCGGGCCGGTCCTCGGGAAGCGCCTCCTCTTCCTCGACGTACACCGAGCGCCAGTCGCGCCCGAGGATGATTTCGGTCTTCCCGTGGAAGTGGACCTCCGGGATCGGGATCTTGGGCATGGGGATGTCGCCGAGTGGCATCGCTACGTCTTCCTCCGCCGG
The DNA here is from genome assembly GCA_009838385.1 of Dehalococcoidia bacterium. The sequence continues at coordinate 2,744 of VXRS01000179.1, forward strand.
TAGAGCGGCCTCTGCGCGACCAGTGCGCGCGTTCCGCCTACCGAAATCGCTGTACCTGGATGGCTCCGGTTGCGATTGAGTATTGCCAGTCCTGCCGCAGCGTCAAGCGCGAACGAGAACGCGCTGCTGCGAAGCTCCCCCACGACCTGCTCGTCCGCCAG
>VXRS01000238.1 GCA_009838385.1 Dehalococcoidia bacterium
CCGAGCACGACGACCACGGCCGCATCATCATCCACCTGGACGTGGCGGAGGATGACATCGGCCGGGTGATCGGCCGCGACGGGCGGATCGCGACGGCGATGCGCTCGCTGATCAAGGTGGCGGCCATCCGCGAGGATGTGCGCGTCGGCCTTGAGATCGGGGACTGACCGCGAGCGCGGCGCAGCCTCCCCCTTCCCATCCCGGCGGTCCCACCGAGCCCCGCGAGGGCTTCGTTGCGGTCGGGCGCGTGCTGCGTCCGCACGGAAACACGGGCGAGATCCGGGTCGCGCCCTTCAATCCGCAGATTCCGAACCTGCAGCCGGAGGGGGAGGTCTGGCTGCTCGGCCAGCGGCGCCGGATCGAGCGGGTGCGCTGGGACCGGGGACGCGTCCTCCTGCGGCTGGAAGGGCTGGGGCGACGCAGCGACGTCGATGACGCGCGCGGGGAGCTGCTGGAGGTAGCGGAGGAGGAGCTGATGCTGGAAGCGGACGCGTACCTCGTGTCCGACATCGTGGGGCTGGAGGTGGTGCGGGAGGACGGGCGCATCCTGGGCGAGGTCAGCGAGGTGCTGAGCACCGGCGCGAATGACGTTTATGTCGTGCGGGGTCCATCCGGGGAGACGCTGGTGCCGGCGATCGAGTCGGTTGTGCAAGCGGTCGATGTCGCGAATGGCGTGCTTTTCATCACAAACGAGCTATCACTTGGTGACGAATCGTCATAAGAACGTTGAAAGGCATCTTTACGCCCGCTAGACTCGGAGCGTCTTTGAGGCAAGCGGCCGACGGGCGGGGTGTTTCCCGGAAGTTGCGCGCTGATACCCAGTCGAGGGGGAATGGCGATGGCGAAGGCCGAGTCGCTTCAAGTCGTAGGCAGTTGTGTCCACCACTGGATTCTGGACCCACCAAGAGGCGAGTTGACCTTCGGCCGCTGCAAGAAGTGCGGCGAAGAGCGCCAGTTCACCGGCGAGACGAGCTACCGCATCGGACGAGGCTCCTCCCGGCGACGCTAGGTTCCCCCACCCTTCCCTCCCTGCTCCCCGTGACCGGTCGTCCGTGATCGGTGGTTGGTGTGTGCGGGCATTTGACGCCTTCGAAGCGGCGTCCCTACGATCGCGGCAGGTCGTGGGGACATAGCTCAGTTGGGAGAGCGCAGCGTTCGCAATGCTGAGGTCGGGGGTTCGACTCCCCCTGTCTCCACCAACCACACACCGATGACGAGCGCGACCGCCCCGCACCACGGGCGAGGAACGCCACGATTCCGCGGGCGACGGCCCCTGAGGAGAGAACGATGACGAAGACCGTGCAGGAGCGGCTGGCGGAACTGAACGAACGGAAGGACGAGGCGCGCGCCGGCGGCGGCGAGCGCCGGGTCGAGGCCCAGCACGGACGCGGCAAGCTGACGGCGCGCGAGCGCATCGAGCTGCTGCTGGACGAGGACACGTTCGAGGAGATCGACGCGCTCGTGCGGCCGCGGGGGGCGGACCGGGGACCGGAAGCGGTGGTGACGGGCTGGGGCCGCATCGACGGGCGCCCGGTGTACCTGTTCTCGTACGACTTCACCGTCTCGGGCGGTTCGCTGAGCGAGACCGTAGGCGAGAAGATCCTGAAGGTGATGGACCTCGCGCTGATGACGGGGGCGCCCATCATCGGCATCCAGGACTCGGGCGGGGCGCGCATCCAGGACGGGCCGGAGAGCCTGCGCGGCTTCGGTGAGATGTTCGCGATGAACACGCTCGCGAGCGGGGTGGTGCCCCAGATCAGCGTGATCATGGGGCCGTGCGCGGGCGGGGCGGTCTACAGCCCGGCGATCACGGACTTCATCTTCATGACCTCGGGGACGGGGCAGATGTACATCACCGGTCCGGACGTGATCCGGAACGTGACGGGCGAGGAGATCGACCACGAGACGCTGGGCGGGGCGACCATCCACGCCACGCGCTCGGGCGTCGCCCACTTCGCCATCGAGGGGGAGGAGGAGACGCTCTCGGAGGTCCGGCGGCTGCTCTCGTACCTGCCCTCGAACAACGCCGAGGACCCGCCCTTCTTCCCGACGGAGCACCCGACGCACGCGCCGGAGGAGGAGCTCCTGACGATCGTGCCGGACGAGCCGAACCGGCCGTACGACGTGCGCGACATCATCTACCGGATCGTGGACGACGCCGACTTCTTCGAGGTGCACGAGACCTTCGCGCAGAACGTGGTCGTGGGGTTCGCGCGGATGGGCGGGCAGACGGTCGGGTTCGTGGGGAACCAGCCGATGCACCTGGCGGGCGTGCTCGACATCGAGGCGAGCCGCAAGGCGGCGCGGTTCGTGCGCACGTGCGACTGCTTCAACATCCCGATAGTCACGCTGGTCGACATCCCCGGGTACCTGCCGGGGTCGTCGCAGGAGTACGGCGGGATCATCACGCACGGGGCGAAGCTGCTGTTCGCCTACAGCGAGGCGACGGTGCCGAAGATCGCGGTCGTGCTGCGGAAGGCGTACGGCGGGGCGTACCTCGTCATGTCGAGCAAGCACCTTCGTGGGGACATGAACTTCGCGTGGCCGGCGGCGGAGGTGGCGGTGATGGGTCCGGAGCAGGCTGTGGGCATCATCAACCGCCGCGAGATCGCGGAGGCGGACGACCCCGAGGCGAAGCGCGACGAGCTTGCGGAAGACTTCAGTGCGCGTTTCGGGAACCCGTACATCCCGGCGGGACGGGGTTTCGTCGACGACGTGATCGACCCGCGCGAGACGCGGGGCAAGATCATTACGTCGCTTGAGATGCTGCGGAACAAGGCGGACCGCAACCCGCCGAAGAAGCACGGCAACATCCCGCTGTAGGGAACACGCCGGATCGGCCTTTCGCGCTGGCCGTAAAGGGCGCTTGTGATAGTGTTCACGTAGAGCCGCAAAGTCGCCGAT
>VXRS01000055.1 GCA_009838385.1 Dehalococcoidia bacterium
GTGTCGGGGGGCTCGCTTTGTTTTAAATCACCTGGGGGGGGGGGGGGGGGGCTGGGCGGGGGAGCCGCCGCCACAGGCGGCCAGAACCAGCGCCAGGCAGGCAGCCAGCATGACAGGACGGAGGGGCATGGCGAACAGTGTAGGGCCCCATGGCTCGCCGCTCGCTTACGGCGGCCTAACCGTTTACCGGTAAGCGGGCAGACTGGCCCCGTGGGGGGCAAGCCTCTAGCCTTGTCACGACCCATGGCAACTACGTGCCACTAAGCCGTTTGCACCCGGAGTACCCATGCTTTTGCACGCTTCATCCCCCCTTGCCGCCCGGATCGGCGGGCGGCTTCTGGCGGCCGCCCTCGTCGCTATCGCCCTGATCGGCGGGCTCCTTGTCCTGGAGGCCCCACATATGGCTTGGGCCCAGGAACCGGAATGCGAGGTCACCGACCTCGGCACCCTGGGAGGCGAAACCCGGCAGCTTGAGGCGAACGGCCGCTGGACGACGGAGGACTGCGACTCGGCCTTCCGGGTCGGGAGCGACGCGCACTCGTACCGCTTCCAGGTGGAGGAGGGCGGTCGCGTCCGGATCGAACTGCTGTCGAGCGAGGCCGACTCGTACCTGTACCTGCTGAGCGACTCCGGCGACCGAATCGCGGACGACGACGACAGCGCGGCAGGCAGGAACGCGCGCATCGAGCGCGACCTGGCGCCCGGGGCGTATCAGATCGAGGCGACGACGGTGGGAGGCCGTGGGCGAGGCCCCGCGGACTTCTCGCTCATCGTCGGTTACGTCGAGGGCTGTGAAGCGATCGACCTCGGGGTGCTCACGGCAGAGGCGGACCTGACGGCGACCGGCGTGTGGTCGCTGGAGACGTGCGGCTCGCGGATCGAGGCGAACCACCCCGCCTACAGCTACTCGTTCATGCTGCCGGCCAGCGGCCGGGTCCGGATCGACCTCACGTCGGAGTACGGCGACCCCGTGCTGTCGCTGGCGTCGCCCGCAGGGGTGATCGGGGCAAACGACGACGGAGGGCCCGGTCGGAACTCGCGCATTGAGAAGTACCTGCCCGCCGGCGTCTACCTGATCGAGGCCACTACCTATCTGCGGGCTGACCGCCAGCCCCTTGTGGCGGATTTCGAGCTGACCGTCCACCTGGTTGACGAAGTGGCTGCCCAGCACACCTATATCCTGAAGATGGAGGAGACGCTCGCGCCGGACGTCGCCATCGCTGGAGAACCCTTCATGGTCGACTTCCGTGTCGGCAATGTGGGCGGGGGCGACCTCCCGGAGGATTGGTTCGCCATCGTGTACGCCATCGGGCCGCGCGCATACGCGGACCTAGAGATCCCGTCTTCCGAGACCGTCTGGAATGCTGGAGCCAGCTACCACTCAATCCCCGAACTGGCCAGCGCAACCAGCACGGCGATTCCGAGCGCCGGGCCGATCGCGGTCACCCTCCCCCGGCCCGGCAATTCATGGGTCTTCGTGGGCGTGCAGCCATTCCAGCTAGTCGAAGACGAGGGGAGGTACGACAACCCGGGCGTGTTCCACGGTATCTGGCGGAACCTGCGGGTAGTCACTGGGCCCATCTACGGTCCGGTCACGGTCTCCGTGGACGGCGCGAACTACACGGTTGAGGCGGCGGACGACGAGGACGGAGAGGTCACAACCACGGTGGCTTCCGTCGCCGACGCAGAGGCGGAGGTCGACGATGCCGTGCAGGCGAAGGCGACCTACACCGCAGCCGTGGCTGAGACGGTGCTGGACGGGATCTTCGAGCGGCCAGGGCTGGCGGGGCTTGCCGCCTCGGGCGAGCCGGAGTCGATCGACGTCCCGAATGCTTCGTCAACCACGCTGCTGAGGCTTTTTGGCGAGCAGTACCTTGAGGCCATCGCGATCTGGGGATTCGACGACGTGGTGGCCAACGGCGAGGTTATCAACCCGGTTCATGTTCAGGAGCTGGTGCTGCACGTTGCCGACAAGGCAGCGCAGCAGTACGCGGCACTGTCGGCACGGTGGACGGCACTCGAGCTGGTTGCCTCCGGAACCGGGTTGCCGTTTGAGGATGCGTTCGCGCTCCAGGCGGAGCTCGCCTACGCGGAGCGCATCCTGGCGTCAATCGCGGCGGCAGGCTCCATCGCATCGCAGGCCGGACCCGGAGAGATGGTTCCGGCAGACGAATTCGACGCGCTGATGCGGCAGGCCTCGTGCCGGGCGGCGTCCCTGGGCGACGCCTTCGAAGCCGCGGGGGTCGAGGACGTTGAGGCGCTGCTCGCGCTCGACGCAGAGCTGCGGGCGAACCTCGACGTGTTCGGGCTCGGGAGCGACGCGGCCCTCTGCGCGGTTGCAGGTGTCGACAGGGAGAACGCCCGGTTCCTGACACGCCTGGGGATCAGCGACCCGGAGATCGCCGCCATGAACGCGCCCGATCGGGCTCCCGAGCCGGTGGTCGAAGCAACGCCGGTGGCGCCCGAGCCGTACCGGCTCCGGATCATCGCATCCCTGCGGGGGGATGGACGGGTCGAGCATGGCGTTGAGCTCTATGGCCAGCACTTCCTGCCACCTTCCCGCCTGCTCCCTGCGGATGCGCCTGCCGGTCAGTGGTACGCGAGCGGCGAGGTCGAAGTCGAGGGGCACTCGATCGGCGTGGTCCGGGCCCGCCGGCTGGCCGACGGCCGCATCGAGCTAGGCTTCAGGGACGCAAACGGTGATGCAGTCGAGCCGGGCATCCGGTTCGTCGCGGATCCACCGCTCGGCATCTTCGTTCGGAGCAGCGTGATCGAGGTTCCCCGGCCGGAGGTGGCCGAGGAGGGATCCTCCGAGTAAGGGCTCGGGTTGCGAGCTAGGGGCCCCCGGTGTCGGCCGGAACACGCCCCGGGGGGGGGGCGCCGGCCAGGACAGGGGCCGACCC
>VXRS01000010.1 GCA_009838385.1 Dehalococcoidia bacterium
GTGCTCAACGCATGGTGCTATGCTGCGCCCAACGGCCCGCTCAGAATCGAAGTCGATGCGCGCCGAGGGCTTGGGCTGCGGACGCGGCGCTGAAGTGAGAGAGTGCCATGGCAGAGTTCGAAACCGTCATCATCGGCGGCACCATCATCGACGGCCTCCGCACACCGCGATTCACCGCAGACATAGGGATTAAGGGTGGTCGGGTGGCGTACATCGGCCGGCTGCAGCCCCATGAGGGTGACGAGGTGATCGACGCCAGCGGGCTAATCGTCGCCCCCGGCTTCGTGGACGTGCACACCCACTACGACGGCCAGATCTTCTGGGATCCCTACTGCACGATGTCGGGCTGGCACGGCATCACCTCAGTCGTGGTGGGGAACTGTGGATTCAGCTTTGCGCCGGTGAGGCCCGAGATGCGCGACCGGGCAATGCTCATGCTCTCCCGAACGGAGGCCATCGAGCTCGAGGCCCTCCAAGCGGGGATGCCGTGGGACTGGGTCACCTTCCCCGAATACCTCGACAGCCTCGATCGACAGGCGAAGGGCGTGAACGTCACGAGCTACTGCGGCGTTTCGCCGCTCATGATGTGGGTCATGGGACTGGAGGCTGGGAAAGGGCGAACGGCGACGGACGACGAGATCGAGCAGATGTGCGTCCTTCTCGACGAGGCACTGGAGGCGGGAGCCTGCGGCTGGTCTGCACAGTGGGCAGGGAATGACAGCGGTCAGCGCGACTACGACGGCACATCAATGCTCTCCGACCTCATGTCGGTGGAGCAAGCGCATGGCTTCTCGGAGGTGCTGGCAAGGCGCCGCAGGGGGTTGACGCAGATCAACGGCCACGGGGCGAACCGCCCATTCACGGAGACTTGGGCGAGGCACGAAAAGCTCGCTGAGATCAGCGGACGGCCCGTGCTCCACAACGTGGTCGAGTTCTTTACGGACCAGCAGGGCAACGCCGTGGGGAACTACCGGGAGACAATCGAGTGGCTCAACGCGGCGAACGCAAGAGGCAATCGGGTCCTCGGACAGGCCCTCAGTGTGCCTGTCGCGTCTGACTTCACCTTCGAGCACTTCAACGGCTTCGACACGAGCCTGGTTTGGCGAGAGGCAACGCTGGGAACGGTTGAGGAGCGCCGGGAGAAGCTTGCCGACCCAGGGCGGCGGCGCGCGCTCAAGGAGGAGTTCGATCGCGGTGAGGGGCCCGGCTCAGTCGTTACTGGATCGGCGAGCTCCCTTATGAACGATCTGGTCGTGGCGGAGGTTCTCGAACCGTCGCTGAAGCCCTACGAAGGGCTGAGCGTCCGTGAGATCGTCGAGAGGGACAACAAACACACGATTGACGCGATGCTCGATATCGCAGTCGCCGACAACCTGCGCACGCTTTTCCAGACGCCCGTCCCTGAGATGAACGTCGAAGCGGCCGAGGAGGTCCTGACGTCGCCGTTCACCGTACCGGGCGTATCCGACGGCGGCGCTCACACCAAGTTTCTCACGCTTGGTGCCTACCCCACGTACCTCCTCGCGAGACTCGTCCGCGATCACGAAGTGATGGACCTTGAGCAGGCCCACTGGCGGCTCAGCACTCTCCCCGCGAACCTGGTCGGCTTCAAGGATCGGGGATGGCTCCGAGAGGGTGCTGCTGCGGACATTGTGATCTATGACTTGGAGGAGCTGAAGATCCTCCCGAAGGAAAGGCTCGACGACCAGCCGGCGGGCGCGTGGCGCCGCGTGCAGCGGGCTGAGGGGTATCGCTGGATCATGGTCAACGGTGGTGTCACGTTCGCCGACGGCGTCTGCACGGGCGCTACGCCCGGACAGCTGCTCCGCAGTGGCCGCGGCACTCCCACTTGAGTGGAACTCGTACGGAGAGTGTTCGGATCTCTTTAGGCCCGCTGACCTGAGGCACCCTCGCGGGTGCGCTGAATCTCTTCAACCCTCCCTGCTTCGATGTCGAGGAAGAACAGGCCGGCCTCCCGCGTGAGGGTCAGGGCCATTGGCTCGCCCCGTGAGAACTCCACCCATCCGAGATCCTCGTGATCCGTCTCGGTCACGCGAATGGCCGGTTGCCAGCGTCCGTTCGCCCCGACCTCCGCAGGGGTACCTGTCACGGTGGATGCCGCTTCGGAGGCGGTCGTGGCCGCCTCCGGAAGGCACGGTGGCGCTCCCGGCGGCAACGCCATGGCTGGCGCCGGTTGGGGTGTCGCTGTCGCAGCCAGTGGCGACGAGTGCGACGGCCGCTACGGCCAGCACGGCAAGGCGTTCCGTGGCGGACGACAACTTCAACGGACCCTCAGCATAGGACCGCGGGGTGTCGAATTACTCCACCTGTCTTTCGCTACGCCTGCCAGCGGAAGCGAGCACCTTCGAGGGGATCGGGACAAGCGCGCCGCGGGCGCCGTAGCAAGGCTCGCTCACGGACTGCCGGACTCGGCAGCCGCCCACACATGGGTCCCAGTCATCAGGGAGTCGCTGAGTCAGCGGAGCACGGCGGGCACGGCAAGGCCGCCCCAGCACTCGATCTCTCCTGACTCCCGGAGAGCGCAGGTACTGGTGTCCCGAGCCTCCACATACCGATACTTCCCCGGCGGCGAGTCGGTCTGGCCCCAGCCGTTCCAACCCCAGCACTCGATCTCGCCCGACTCCCGCATCGCGCAGGCGTGATAGGCCCCGGCGCTCAGGGAGCGGAACGTGCCAGCCGGCGCATCCGTCTCCCCTCTCCTGTTGCCTCCCCAGCAGGCGACGGTACCGTCCTCCCGCAGGGCGCACGTGAAGAACTGGCCCAGACTCACCGAGCGGTAGGTTCCCGTCGGGGCGTCCTGTTGACCCTGGTCGACGACGCCATCCCCGTACGGCTCTCCCACGCAGTCGAGAGACATGCACGAGCCGGGGAACCACC
>VXRS01000043.1 GCA_009838385.1 Dehalococcoidia bacterium
TATAATAGCCAGCGCCCCGATCGTGCCGTCCGCCACCATCGCCTCGAACGCGGGCCGCGCCGCCTCCACGAACAGGCTGCGGGGCGTGCCCCGCCCCTCGAACCCGTCCGGCACGACCATCCCGTGCAGGAAGAACAGGTCGAGCCGCTCCAGCCGCAGCCGGTCGAGGCTCGCCGCCAGCGCCTGCCGCAACGTGCCCGCCACCTCGCCTGCGGGCACGTTCCCGAGGTGGTGCTTCGTCGAGATGCGCACACCCTCGGGCAGCCGCCCACCGAACGCCTCCCCCACGACGCGCTCCGCCTCGCCGTTTCCGTAGCCGGGCGCCACGTCGAGGAAGGTGATGCCGCCCTCGACCGCCGCCAGTACCGTCTCGACCGCTTCCTCGCGCGTCGTCGCGCCCCAGACCCCGCCGGTGCCGCCGCCCCCGAGCGTGAGGGCGCTGACCGGCCCGAGCTTCCCGAACGTTCGCGTTTCCATGCGCGCGAGTCTACCGGTCGGCTGCCGCCCCCGCCGTGTCCCCGATCCCCGTACGCCGCAGCGCCGCGATGATGCGCTCCGCCGTCCCCTCGGGCGGGTCCGCGCGGTAGGTCATGATCGCCACCGCGTCCACAAGTTCCACCCGCGCCAGCGTCGCCAGCGTCTCCTCGAAGGCGCCCCACGCCTCCTCCTCGCCCGCCGCGATGCGCGTCCGCAGCGCTTCCGGGGCGGGAATGTGCAGCCGCTCGCTGATCGCGTCCAGTGACTCCGGCGTGAGCAGCGGCATCGCCATCGCGACGACATGCGCGTCGGGCCGTGTCGCCTTCACGAACCCCGCCGACCGCAGCAGCGGCGCCAGGTCGAACACCGGCTGCGTCCAGATGCTGCGCGCTCCCGCCCGCAGCTTGGCCGTGAGCAGCCGGTCGGCGCGTTCGTCCGTGCGGTACTGGTCGAGCGCCGCCCCGATCGCCATGCCGGGCGCCCGCTCCTGCACGATCGCGATCGCCTCGGTCACGCGCGTTCCCGGCGTGTCCGCGGCGTGGTCGCCCCGCAGGCAGAGCACGTGGCCGAGGCCGGCCTCGTGCGCCCGCGTCACGTCCGCGGCGATCGCGTCCCGCGTGCGCCCGCCCGTGGCGAGGTGCCAGATGGGCTCCAACCCCTCGCGCTTCAGTTCCAGCGCCGCCTCCAGGCTCGATTGCCGCTCGGGGCGCTGGATGACATTCACGGTCAACGTGCGCGCCTCGAGCAGCCGCGCGCGCCGCCGCAGCACCGCCGGCTTCGACGTGAGCGGCGGTGTGATCTCCAGCGAGACGGGGAACTCCCCCCGCTCCATCGCTTCCGCAAAGGACATCGGTCAAGCCTGTCCCGTGGGCCCGTAGGAGTCCAGCGAGCCGGGACCTACCGGCCCGTCACGCTCTCGCCCAGAACCGCCGTCCGCGCCGCCGCCACCGCGTACAGCGAGCCCGTCACGCAGATGAGGTCCGCATCCTCCGCCCGCTGCCGCGCCTGCGCGATGCCCTCCGCCACGCTTCCCGCCACCTCAACGTGCGGCGTCAGCGGCGCCAGCTCGGCGGCCATCTCCGCGGGGACGCGCGATCGCCGCGACGTGAGCTTGCAGCACCAGATGCCGCTCGCGAGCCCGGACAGCTTGTACCCGATCCCGCGCAGGTCCTTCCCCGCCATCGCCCCCAGCACGAAGAAGCAGCGCCGCCATTCAAGGTACTCGCGCAGCGCCTCCGCCAGCGCCGCCGCCGCCGCCGGATTGTGCGCCCCGTCGGCGACCAGCAGCGGACGCTGCCCCATCACCTCCAGCCTCCCGCCGATCCGCGTCCGCGCGATCCCTCCCGAGATCGCCTCCTCGTCGATGGCCGCGCCCCGCGCGCGCAGCTCCTGCGCCACCGCCACCGCCGTCATCGCGTTCCCCACCTGGTGGGCGCCCAGCAGGGGCGTCCGCAGCTCCCGCGATCCGTCCGGCCCGTGCAGCAGGAACGACTGCCCGAACACGTAGCGCTCCAGCACGTCGGTGCTCCACTCCTCGTCCACCAGCCGCAGCTCCGCCCCCACCTCCCGGCAGCGGTCGCGCACCACCTGCGTCACCGCCGGGTCGGGCTGGGGCGCGAGCACGCAGGTCGAGCCGGGCCCGATGATCCCCGCCTTGTCCCGCGCGATGGCGACCGGCGTCTCGCCAAGGATGGCGGTGTGATCCAGCGCGATCGGCGTGATCACCGCGATCTCCGCGCCCCCATAAACGTTCGTCGCGTCGTAGGAGCCGCCCAGCCCGACCTCCACGACCTGCCGTCCGCCGTCCCCCAACCGCTCCCGCGCGAGCCAGTGGAACAGCGCCACGAGCACCCCGAACGTGCTCACCTGGCCCCCTGCCGACTCCTGCTCCGCCTCCACCGCGGCGCGGATGGCGCTCAGCCCCTCCGCCAGCTCCGGCATCGTCAGCGGTTCGCCGTCGATGCGGATCCGTTCCCCGTACGAGTGCAGGTGCGGGCTCGTGAACAGTGCCGTCCGCTCCCCGCCCGCCTGCAGGATGCCCTCGACCTTCGCCGACACGCTCCCCTTGCCGTTCGTGCCGGTCACGTGAACCGTCTCCCGCCCCTGCTGCGGGTCGCCCAGCCGCTTCAGCAGCGAGCGCATCGACGCGAGGTTCATGGGCGGGCTCTTCGAGGCCCCCGGATCCCGCTCCATGTCCACGAACGACTCGAGGAATCTGATCGCTTCCCGCACGTTCATGCGGCCATTGTAGGTTCGCTGTGCCATGCTTGGCGGGCCGTGCCAGATACCCAAGACCGCTTCGGACCCCGATTCGAACGCGCCATCGCCCTCATCGACGAGGCCAACGCCCCCGACCCCGTGACCATCGAGGTCGACGGCCGGGACGTGCCCAAGGAGCTCACGCACGCGCGCATGCT
>VXRS01000192.1 GCA_009838385.1 Dehalococcoidia bacterium
AGGCAGAGTCGCTTGGCGTGCAGCACGACGAGCGCGTGGAAGCGCGCCAGCGCCGGCGTATCGCCGGGGAGTTCGGCGCCGAGGTACGCCTGCCAGGCGGCGTAGGGGTCATCCGATGGCGGTCCCAGGCCGAAGCGCGAGAAGAGGCGGCGCGTGTACGCATCGACGACGACGGCGGGGCGGCCGGCGGCGTAGAGGACGATGGCGTCCGCCGTCTCCTCGCCGATTCCCCAGGTCGCGAGCAGCTCCTCGCGGAGGACGTCCGACGGGAGCGCGAGCAGCGCCTCCAGCGAGCCGTGCCGTGCCACGAGGTCGAGGAAGACGCGCAGCTTGCGCGCCTTCGTCCGGTACTGGCCACTGGGCCGGATCAGCTCCTCGATAGCCTCGTCCGGTAGCTCCGCCAGCCGGACCGAGTCGAGGACGCCGGCGTCGCGGAGGCGGTCGACGGCGCGTTCTGCGTTCGTCCAGGCGGTGTGCTGGACGAGGATCGCACCGACCGCTACCTCGAACGGGTCACTCTCGGCCGTCCAGTGCCAACGCTCGGCGCCGTGCATGCGATCGAGGGCGGCGACGAGGTCGGGGACGGAGGGCAGTGGGGCGGGCGCTGTCACAGCCGGTCAGGCGATGCCGAGGCGGCGTTCGATGGCGGCGAGCTCAGGGAGGAGGCGGCCGGCGGCGCGGGCGATGACGCGCTCGGCGCGGGCGGCGGCGGCGAGGTCGGCGGGGCTGAAGGCGCCGTCCTCGCGGAGTTCGAGGAACTCGTCGCGGTCCTCCTCGATGAGAACGTTCTCAGCGGTGAGCCACCAGTCCAGGGCGAGGTCGCGGTAGGCAACCTCGCCTTCGCGGATGCGGACGCCGGCGACGGCGTCGAAGCGGTGCGCGATGATGCGGTCGCCATCGCGCATGCGGTAGACGGTGTAGGGGCGGGCGCGCCAGAAGTAGCCGTAGGAGACGGACCCAGGGGGGATGTCGATGGGCGTGCCGAAGACGGCCCCGCCCTGGCGCATGACGTAGCTGACCACGACGAGCGAGGGCGAGGCGTGCTCGAGGGCGCAGGTGTAGCGGCGCTCGCTGCCGTCGGGCTTGCGCTTGCGCTCGACCCAGGGGGTTCCGCGCGGGGCCATCGATGGGAGTGCGTCGCGGGTCACGCGCCCATCATCGCGGAGAAAGCGGTCGCCGCGCGAGTTGTTAACACTGGCGTCGCCGGGGCGCGGGGCACGGTAGGCTCTCTGGCATGCATCGCGTCCTCGGAGGGCTTGTCGCGGCGCTGGTGCTGGCGCTGGCCGCGTCGTGCGGAGGGGGCGAGCCGCCTCCAGCGCCCATCCGCGCGCTCGAAGCGACCGCGGAACGCGCCTACGTGGACGAGCTGCCGCAGGCCAGCTCGGTGGTGCGGGTTCGCTTCAACCGGGCGGTCGAGCCGACCAAGCTGCGGGCGCTCAACGCGGCCTTCCGGCTGACCGCGCCGGATGGCTCGCCGCTCACCGGCCACCCGCTTACGGAGATGCCCGTGGAGGGCGTCGAGCTGATCAGCTCGCGCGTCGTGGAGCTGACCGTGGGGGCGCTGATCGTGTCGGGTTCGACCCTGCACGTCTCGACCGAGGCGCTCTCAGGCCCGGACGACGAGGTCTCGGTCGTGGTCACGAGCGAGTTCACGGAGCTGGGGGTGGTGTTGGCCGGGGGCGTGTTCGCTTTCGGCGACCTGTCGCTGGTGGAGCCACGGTCTCCGGAGGCGCCCACCGCAGCCGACCGTGACCCGTTCGCGGTACGCGCCGCCCTGGAGGAACACCTCGACGAGCGCGAAGCGTCGGCGGCAGTGCGGGAGACGGCCCTCTTCCTGTACGACGGCATGGACCCCGAGGTGGTGGCGGCGCCGAAGCTGCGCGCCGCCCTGGCGGCGCTGGCGGGCACCTTCGCCGACGCAGCCGTGCGTTCCCTGCTCGGGCCGGACAACTGCACGGGCGCCGCGGCGGCCTTCATCGGGTTCCAGGAGCCGCCGGGCGATCTTGACCTCGTGGCGCGGGTGACCTACGACGACGAGGGGCGGCGCATCGTCTCCATCCGGCCCGACCTGGAGGCCGCGCCCTTCGAGCTGCTCATGCCCCTGCTCGCCCACGAGGCAGTCCACTGCGACCGGCAGGACAGCCTGACGGAGGAGATTGTGGCGAGCGCCATCGACGTCTTCCTGTACATCCACCTGCTCATCTCGCAGCCGGAGCTGGCGCGAGACACCTCGCCCCTGGCGCGGAACTTCAACATCGAGGCGCTGGCGATGCTGAACAGCGGTCGCGCGATCCCGGAGTCGCTCGGCATCCTGCCGAGCCCGCACGGCCGCGAGGTGCTGCCTGACTCGGGCGTCGCGTACGGATCGTTCGTGGACGCCATCGCCGCCGCCTACGAGGACGACGTGGACGCGACGGCGCCGGTGGAGCCGGTCGCGCAGCAGTACCTGGACGCGCTCGCGCAGGCGGTGGGGGCGCCGCTCGGGAGCGCGATCGACCTGAATTACGTGGACCTGTTGATCGGGCGGGCGACGACCTTCGAGGCGATCTCGAACCTGCTGGACCTGTTCGATCTGGCCCCCGGCTAGTCCGCGCGCCGAGGGGCACAGGCGCGCCATGGCAGGGATGGCTCTATCATGACTTCCATGAACAGCGTCCTGCGCTTCTTCCTGACCGTCGTCCTGGCGGCGGTGCTGATCGTCGTCATCTACCTCGTGGTGGCCGTGCTCGTGGACGGGTACTTCGGGGGGAACATCTACCCGAACGAGGCCGAGCCGGGCACCTGGTCGGCGCCCGACAGCTGGAGCGAGTGGCGTGACATCGCCGTGGTGGCGCTCGGCATCCTGGTGGCGATAGCCGGGGTTCTCGCCT
>VXRS01000199.1 GCA_009838385.1 Dehalococcoidia bacterium
GCAGGGGAGGATGCCGAGGGGGTGGAACGACTCGGCGTGGCGGTTCCCGGAGCGGCGCTTGCGCACGCCCTGGTGGGTCGCGAGCACGATGGACCACTGGTGAAGGGCCGTCATCGCGTCCATGGCCGCGACATCAACGAGCTGGCCGCGACCGGTCTGCTCGGCGGTGCGGAGGGCTGCCATGGCCCCAACGGAGGCTGTCAGGCCGTTCACGTAGGCGCACCAGGGTCCGCCAGCCTGCAGCGGCTCGCGGTCGGGATCGCCGGTGATGGCAGCGTAGCCACTCATCGCCCAGTCCACGAGGTCGGATGAGCGACGGTCCGAGTACGGCCCGGTCAGCCCGAAGGGACTGCAGACAACGGCAACGAGGCGTGGATTCCGGGAGCGGAACCGCTGGATGCGCGCCTCGACCACCGCGGGCGTCTTGCCTGCCTCGACGTCGACCTCGTCGACGACGATGTCGGCCGTCGCGACGAGGCGGTCGAGGTCGTCATCAGCGAGGACGGCGGAGTGCTTGTACATCCCGAGGTACTCGAAAAGGGCCGAGCGCCCGTCGGGAAGCAGGGGGTGGGCGGAGCGGAGAGGGCTTCCCGTTTTCGGCTCACAGATCACTACATCCGCGCCGGCGCCCGCGAGGAGGCGCCCGCAGTACGCAGAGGCGACGCCGCCTCCCAGCTCGACTACGGTGACGCCGTCGGCCACGCGTTCAGGGGCGAACGGGGCCCTTGGGCCCGAGGTTGCGCCGCAGGGTCTCCTGGGCGCTCTCGATGAAGCGGCAGATGATGGGGCGTGTCTCGCGCGGGTCGATGATGTCGAGAACCTCGAACGCCTCGGCTACCTTGAAGGGGGAGCGGCCCTGCAGCAGTCGCTCCTCGATCTCGGCGCGCCGGGCCTCGGGGTCGTCGGCGTTCTCGATCTCGCGGCGGTAGGCGGCGGCGACACCCCCCTCGATGGGGATCGAGCCCCACTCGCCGGAGGGCCAGCCGAAGCGCATCTTGAGGGCGCCCGGACCACCCAGGCAGGAGGCGGCATCGCCGGCCATGCCGTAGGACTTGCGCACCTGAATCGCGATCGAAGGGATGGTCGCGCTCGACCCCGCCACAACGGCGCGCATGCCCGCCCGCATCACGCCTTCGCGCTCGGAACGGGAGCCGATCATGAAACCGGGCACGTCGACGAAGAGGACGACGGGAATGCTGAAGGTGTTGCAGAGGTCAACGAAGTGGGTCTGCTTGTCGGCAGAGTCAGCGGTCATGGCGCCGGCGTAGACCTTGGGGTCGTTGGCGATGACGCCGACGGGGTAGCCGTCGAAACGGGCGAAGCCGGTGATGAGGCTGCGCCCGAAGGAGCGGCGCATCTCGAAGAACTCGCCGTTGTCGACGACGTGCCCGATGAGCTGGCGCATGTCGTACCAGCGCGTGCGATCGCGGGGAACGATTGAGAGGAGGGATTCCTCGCGGCGGTCGGCAGAGTCGCCGGCGGGGGCACGAGGCGGCATCTCCCAGACGTTCTGGGGCATGTAGCTGAGGAAGGCGCGGATCTGGCGGAAGGCGTCCTCCTCGTCCTCCGCCTCGTTGTCGACGACACCGCTGGTGCGGACATGCACACCGACCCCGCCAAGCTCCTCCTTGGTCAGGTCCTCGCCGATGGCGCGCTTCACGACGGGCGGTCCAGCGGCGAAGACCTGTCCCTGTCCGCGCACCATGACGCTGAAGTGCGAGAGCACGGCCCGCCCGGCTACGTGTCCGGCGGAGGGGCCGACGATCGCGGAGCAGACGGGCACCTTCGAGAGCAGCTCGGCGTCGCGCGCCCACTGGTTCCCATCGGGGAGGTGCATGCGGCCGGCGTCGTCGTAGCTGCGGGCGGAGGCGCCGGCGCCGTCGGCGAACTGGATGAGGGGGATGCGGCGCTGGAGGGCAGCAGGCTGGAGCCAGCGGCCCGGCCCTTTCCCCCCACCTCCCGAGCCGCCGCGCACGGTGAAGTCCTCGCCACCAACGCAGACCTCGCGGCCATCGACCGTACCCAGGCCGAGGACGTATCCGGCGGGGATGAAGTCGGTCAGGCGTCCGTCGGCGTCGTACTCGCCCGTTCCGGCCATGCCCCCAACCTCGAAGAAGGAGCCGGGGTCGAGGAAGCCATCGATGCGTTCGCGGATGGTGAGCTTTCCCTGGGCGCGCTGGCGGGCGACGCGTTCCTCGCCGCCCATGCGACCGGCCAACTCACGGCGCCGCCCAATCTCGTCGACGGAATCGGACCAGGACGCGGATGCATCCTTGCGGGACTCGGCATCTGTGGCCATCGTCACCTCCCGAACGGTCTTTCCGGGCGTTCGAATCACCCGCAGTGTACGCCGCATGCCGCCCGCGCAATCGCCCCGCGACGGCGTACGTGGTAGAACCTTCCGGCGGCAAACGGCCGGGGAGAGCTGACATGGACATCAATGGACTGAGCGCGATCGTGACGGGCGGTGGTTCGGGACTGGGCGAGGCGACGGCGCGTGAGCTGAACGCGCAGGGCGCGAAGGTCGCGATTCTCGACCTAGGGAGCTCGAACGGCGCGGAGGTGGCGGCAAGCCTCGGGGGGCTCTTCACCGAAGCCGACGTGACGAGCGACGAGCAGGTGACGCAGGCGGTCGCGGACGCGGCAGCCGCGCACGGCGGGGTGCACATCCTCATCAACTGCGCAGGGATCGCGACGGCGGAGCGCACCGTGGGACGGGAAGGTCCGGCGGACCTGGCGCTGTTCACGCGGACGGTGAACATCAACCTAATCGGCACCTTCAACGCGATCCGGGTGGCGGCGACGGAGATGGTCAAGAACGACCCGACGGAAGACGGCGAGCGGGGCGTCATCATCAACACGGCCTC
>VXRS01000182.1 GCA_009838385.1 Dehalococcoidia bacterium
GCCCGAAGCCCATCCCGCCCGGGCGGTTGAAGACCTCCTCGGCGAACAGGGGGAGCATGACCTGCACGGGGAAGGCGAAGAATGGCATCAGCATTCCCGCGATCAAAAGCATGAGGATCACGGGGGTTGTGACGGCGTAACGGAAACCGCCGCGAAGCCCCTCGATGAAGCTCTCCTCCTCGGATTCGGTCTGCATGCCGTGGACGGGCAGCCGGAACTCAGAGGCGACGGCGACCACGAAGAGCACGAAGGTGAGCAGGTAGACCCACCCCAGTCCATCGTGGTCTCCCACACCGATGATTCCGAGGGGAGCGATCAGGATTCCGGCCAGGGCGGGGGCGATGATGCGGGTCAGGTTCATGCCGCTCATCTGCAGGGAGATGGCGTTCATCAGCTTGTGCTGGGGCACGAGCTGGGGCACGAGCGCCTGCCGCGCGGGCATGTTCAGCGAGAAGATCGTCCCCGCCGAGAACGCGAGCACGAACAGGTACCAGTAATCCATCAGGTCGGTGAGGATGAGGACTGTCGTGATCAGGCTGATGATGGCCGCCGCCGACTGCGTCACGATCAGGAGTGTGCGCTTGTTGACCCGGTCGGCGATGAGCCCGCCGACCGGCGCGACGAAGATCATGGGGATGGCCGCCCCGAGCGTGACCAGCCCCAGCCCCGTGGCCTTCTGACCGACGTCCGACAGGTCGTACGCGAGCTGCGCGCGCAGCACGAACTGCATCTGCATCGCCATGAAGAAGGCGGTGTTGCCCGCGAAATACCACGCGAACTCCCGCTCTTGCAGCGATGAGAGGGTCCGTTGCAGGGTGTTGCCGGGACCGTACGTGGCGTGACTGCGGATCACCGGTGGGCGCCCCGTTCGGGGTCGCCGCCCGGCTGCCCGGAGAGCGGGGGCGAGGGCATCGAAATTGAGTGTACACGCGCCGCCCGGGGGCGCCATTCACGCCACGATGGCCGTCAGGATCGCCTCCGCGGCGTCGCCCGCATCGCCCGTGTCGACGAGCGCCCTGCGCCCCGCGACCATTTCGCCGGCGGGGATGGCGCGGCTCACGGCCACGTTCGTCAGCTCCATCGACGCCGACCCCTCCAGCCGCACCACCGCCCGCCACATGCTCCCGTCGAACCGCACCAGCCGCCCTCGCAGCGTCGCCATCAGTCTATCTCCCCCAGGCCCACGATCGAGTCGTAGCGGGGCCGCCTGCCTGGGCGGCGGCTGTACTCCATCCCCAGTTCGACCACGCGGAAGGCCCGTTCCCGCAATCCCAGCCGTTCGTCCGTGACAGTGATCGCGTCGAATAGCTCCAGGCCCGGGTGGAACGGCGCCACGAGCGCGCCGGCGTGCTGCTCCCGCCGGTCCCGCTCGAGCGATGCGGCCGCGTGGTCGAGCGCCTGCGGCCCCGTGCCCGCGTCAAGGCTGCGCACCAGGCGCAGGCGCTGCCCGTCCCGGTAGATGCTCGCGAAGTCGTGCGCGTCCGCGTCGATCGTGCGGCCCTGCGCCCGCACCCAGTTCGACGCCGGAGCGCCGTCGCCCAGCGCCACGCGTGCCGCCGGGTGGTCGCCCTCCCCGAGCGCTCGACCGCTTCCGGGCCGGGCTGGGAAACGGCCAATCCATCACCGCTGGAGAGAACCGCGACCCGGCTCGTGCCGAGCAGCCGGCGAGCGGCCGAGAGCCCGGACTCGCCCGGAGACACGGCGAAGGCCGGGCTGCTCCCGGACCAGTCCTCCCCACCCTGGCCGCTCACGCGGATGCCCGCGCTCGCGCACAGCCGCCAGAAGAGGCGCTCGCGCGAATACTCCCCGGCCGCCGTCTGCCAGACCTGCGAGGGTCGCCACGCCGCCAGCCGCTCCCAGTGTCCCGAGCACTCCAGCACCACCCGCGCCTGCCCCTCGCCGCGCTCACGCGTCACGTCGTCGATGACGGCGTGCACGGCGCCCCCGTACTCCGGCCCGCCGCCCGCGCCGGAGCGGTAGCCGGGCGCGATCTCGACCGTCCGTCCCGGCGCCAGTTCGGGCAGCGCGCCGCTGGAGTCGTCGAGCACGAGCCGGGCGCGCGTCGCGAACGGCGCCAGCCGCCACGACGCGTCGACGATGTGCGCGCTCACGTCGAGGCTGCGCCCCAGCCGCGCCCGCCACACCCCATCAGGCGTCGAGCCCCAAGCCGTCCCCGGCTCCGGCGTCGCGACCGCCAGCCCGTACGCGGACGTGGCCTCGTGCGGCTCCGGCTCCGACCACCCCTCCGGGTTCCCGGCGACGGATGCGGGCGGGTGGCTCGTATAGACGCGGCTCCCGGGCTCGCCCCCGACGTCCAGTGCGGCGAAGCAGGCGCGCTGGTCAAGGCCGCCCGGCCGAAACACCCCCGGTCCGCCGAACTCCCGCGCCGAGGAGGCGTCCGACTCCGCGATCACGCTCAACCCCGACCAGAAGTCCGCGGGGAACCCGCCGTCGCCCAGGAACGCCGACCACACCCGCTTCCTTCCCGAAGGATGCGCCCGGCCGCTCACCACGAGGCGGTAGTCCCTGCCGTCGTGCATTGCCCCCACGCCTGTCAAGGCGGAAACCTGCCCGCCCCTGGTCCAGTTCGTCCCCGATGCGTCCCAGACGCCTTCCCCGCGGCGAAGGCGTTTCAGCACGTTTGTCCCCTGCGTGTAGAAGGCGCAGGCATCCCCGTCGGACGCGCGCACCCCGAGGGCCAGCCACTCGATGGCCGTGCTCGCTGTCACCAGCGTCCGTGCCGCCTCCCACGTCGCCCCGCCGTCGCCGCTGCGCCGCAGCGCGAGCGCGCGTCCACCGCTCGCGACGTACAGGAGCAGCACCTCGCTCCCGCGAGCCCC
>VXRS01000190.1 GCA_009838385.1 Dehalococcoidia bacterium
CGGAGATGTGGCGCGAGCAGGTGCGGCTCGGAATGATCCCGTACTACATGTTCGTCGCGCGCGACACGGGCGCGAAGCACTTCTTCGAGATCCCGCTGGTGCGAGCGTGGGAGATCTTCCGCGGCGCGTACAACCAGGTCAGCGGCCTGGCGCGAACGGTGCGCGGGCCGAGTATGTCGGCGGAGCCCGGAAAGGTTGCCGTGAGCGGTCCGGCCGAGGTCGCGGGCCAGAAGGTGCTCACGCTGAGCTTCCTGCAGGGTCGCGACCCGGACTGGGTCGGGCGCCCATTCTTCGCGCAGTACGACGAGTCGGCGACCTGGCTGAACGAGCTTCGCCCCGCCTTCGGCGAGGAGAAGTTCTTCTTCGAGGACGAGCTGGCGCACCGCTACGAGGCCGGCATCGGCGCCGGTACCGAAGCCTAGCCGGCCGGCGATTCGGCACAACACGAGACGGGGCCCGTTCGACGGGCCCCGTTTTCGTGTTCAGGGACGGGCATGCGAACGGCGGCCGAGCGGGGCGGCTATCCTTGGCGCGTGACCGACCCGGGAACGCACACGGAAGCGGAGCAGGAAGCGCTCCTCGCGAACGAGGGGTTCTACCGTGCGCTGGGCAACTCCGACATGGGGGCGATGGAGCAGGTCTGGGCGCGCATGGCCCGGGTGACGTGTCTGCACCCCGGCTGGACGCTGCTGACCGGCCGCGAGGACGTGCTGGAGAGCTGGCGCACGATCCTCTCGAACCCGAACCAGCCCCGCATCGTGGGGGGCGGCGCGACCGTGAGCGTGCTCGGCGACACGGCGGTCATCCTCTGCCGGGAGGTGGTCTCGGGCAGCCCCCTCTACGCTACGAACGTGTTCGTGCGCGAGGAGGGGTCGTGGCGGATGACGCACCACCACTCCGGGCCCGTGATGGTGCCGGGGACGGAGGCGTAGGGGACGTAGTGAATAGTGACTGGTGACTGGTGATTAGTGACTAGTGGTTGGTGGTCGGTGGCTCAGCCAGACGAAACCAAGTACCATTAGAACGTTCGTTCAAGGAGGTAGTAGTGGTAAAAGGGCACAAAGGCAACACCACACAGATCGAGGAGCAGCCCGGCGGGCAGGGGGCTTCTGAACAGGACTGTCCTGACTGGACGGTGACGGTCGCCATGGCGGAGGCTGAAGCGTTGCAGGTCGAGGACGAAGTAGCAGCGCAATTGCGCGACGGCCGAGTGCGATTGGAGTGCAAAGGCCAAGTCGTGGCTTGGGTGGACGACGAGGAGACCGTGCGGAATGTGACCAAGTGTCGAGAGGCGGGAGGGCGATACCAAGGGCGGGTGAGTGGCAAGGGCACCGACGGTGTGGTGATACTGTTTGAAGGCAGCCGCTGAGCAGGCCCCACTCTTCGGGCTAGCGTGCCCTCGCTGCCCCGTCGAAGATTGCCCGGATCGTGAGATTCCCCAGCGTGCATGCCCTCAAGTGGAGTTGCAGGCACCAGAGCGGGCTGGTCTCACGCATCTGTCCGCTAGCTTGCCAGCGCTTCTCGACCAACTCCAAGACTTTCGGCTACCCGAACACATGCCACAGGCCTCCGAAGTGGCACTCCCGCCCTACGTGCCGCAGGTCGAGCCCAATTCACCTCTACTTGACGAAATGCCACGGACCACTGCTCTCACCTTGAGCGAGTTCATATCGCCAATGGGTAAGTCCTACGTCCAGGGAATCAACAAGGCTCGCGCCATCCGGCAGCAGGGCGCATCGACCATTGCCCTCGTAGGCACTTCGACGGACCCCCAACTGGAGGCTGTGTGGAGGAAGCCTCACGCCTTCGTTGAGGCCCTCAGAGAGGCGTCGGTCGACATCGTCTTTGGGCCAGCGTTCTCTGTATACCTTGGCAGGCTACCTCTCGAACGACATGCGAATCGCTCCCGCAATATCCACCTGTACAGTTCCGTGTGCGAAGCCGACATCCAAGTTGTGCCTGCTGCGGGGTTTGTAGACGCTTTCGATGCGGACTTCGTTGGCAAGTGGGTTGCAGCCTATGGCCTGAAGTCGCTGTTCGTAGACCTGCAAAGTGCCGACACGCCTGCTCAGTGGAACCTTGTCCGCGAGACGCTCCCTGCTCTCGTCGCATCGGGCACAACGCTGAATCGCATCGTGATCAACGGAGTTGCCAAGCCTACACGAGTCATCGAGCTCGCCCACTTGACTGACCCGCTGGACCTAGTCCTGACGAACGGAGCGGCCTTCCAACTGGCCAGAAGTGGGCATGACTACTCGAAGAGGGGCGAGGACTTCACGAAACAGAAGTCGGAGGCCGATAGGGCTCGGCTGTTTACCAACTTGGCTGGCTTTTACGGTGATGTAGCCGCTCGCCGAAGCGAGAGCTACATCCCTCTCTCGCTTCAACCAGCGCTGCCCTTGGCGAGCCGCTAACCACTAGCCACTAGCCACTAGTCACCAACCACTATGGGCGGAAGCCCTCGCGGTTGAAGGGCTCGTCGCGCCAGGCGAGGGCGGCACGCAGGCCTTCGGCGTTCGAGATGCGGCCGAACTCGCCAGCGCCGGGACGCATGCGGCCGCTGAGGGCGTGCCACTGGGGGCCGGTGTTGAGGGCGGTGCGGATGCCCTGGATCTCGTAGGTCTGGTTGATGGCGAGCTTGTTCGCGGCGAGCAGGTCGGGGGCGATGCTGGAGAGGGCGCGCACTTCCTTCATGACCTCCTCCTCAAGGGAGTCAGCGGGGAAGCTCTTCGCGATCCAGCCCCATTCGGCGGCCTCCTTACCGGTCAGGCTGTTGCCGCTGAGTTGGAGGTACTTGGCGCGGCCCATCTGCAGCTTCCAGGGGAAGTAGATGACGTCGG
>VXRS01000046.1 GCA_009838385.1 Dehalococcoidia bacterium
ACCGCTACGAGTTCCTGTTCTCGCTGGCGCCGCTTCGGCTGGAGGGAGGGACGGCCTCGCCGGTCAACCCGTTGGCGATCTTCTAGTGGCCAAGGCCGCTCAGGCGCTCGCCCTGCGACGTATCATCGCGGCCAGTGGCGCGCGCCACCGATGCCGCGCGCCGCGGGGGGCGACGGCGATGACGGATGCGACGGGAACACCGACCTCCGACGAGCTCGCGCAGATGGCGCTGGATCTGCGGAACTGGGGGCGCTGGGGGGACGACGACGAGCGAGGCGCCCTGAACCTGATCACCGATGCGAAGCGCGCGCAGGCGGTGGCGCTGGCGCAGGAGGGGTTCTCGGTGAGCTGCGCGCGGCCGCTGCCCGTGACGCCGTCGGCCGAGAACCCGCATCCGGTCCAGCACTACATGATCAGCGGCGGGGACCAGGCGAGCGCGGATGGCGGTTTCGCGTTCGCTGCGGACTACATCGGTATCGCGCCGCACGGAATGGCGACGACGCACCTGGACGCGCTCTGCCACATCTTCTACGACGGCAAGATCTACAACGGCTACAGCAAGGACGAGGTGCGGACGGATGGGGCGAAGAAGGACAGCATCATGGCGGGAGCCGAGGGCATCGTGAGCCGTGGCGTGCTGCTCGACATCCCGACGGTGCGGGATGCGGAGTTCCTGGAGCCGGGCGAGCGCATCACCAGCGCGGAGCTGGAAGCGGCGGAGGGCCGGCAGGGAATGCGGGTCGAGCCGGGCGATATCCTGCTGACGTACACGGGACGCGACCGGCGGAAGGAGTCGCGGGGCGCTATGGCTCCGTTCGACGGGCTGGCCGGCCTGGATGCAGGCTGCCTGCCCTGGCTTCGTGAGCGTGACGTGGCGGTGCACGGCTGCGACGGGGTGACGGATGCGCTCCCGAGCGGCATCGACGGCTGGGCGATGCCGCTCCACAGCGTCGCGATCGCGAACATGGGCGTGCACCTGATCGACAACATGAACCTGGAGGGGCTGGTATCGGCCTGCCGGGAGCGTGGCCGGTACGAGTTCCTGTTCGTGCTGGCGCCGCTGCGGCTGGAGGGAGGCACGGCCTCGCCACTGAACCCGCTGGCGATCTTCTAGTGACTAGTGACTGGTGAATGGTGGCTAGTGCTTGGTGGCCAGGGACATGACGGCGCTCGGGCGCGTGGGAGCCACGAGCCTGGTGGCGGTGGTGGGTGTGGTCGTGCTCGTGGCGTGCGGGTCGAGCGAAACGGATCCCTGGGAGGAACGCTGGGCGTTGCTCGGAATACCGGAGGCGGAGTTCGTGTTCCTCGGTGACTGGACCGACGAGGAACAGGAGTCGATCAGGTGGGAGTTGAAACGAGTGCAGGTCGTCTTCGCGGAGCACTTCGGCGCGGTTACGTCGGACTTCACGGTGTACGTGAGTGCGGAGCTTGATCGACCCGAAGTCAGGCGACTCGGGCGTACCTGTGGAGGTGGCTCGTGGGACAGGCGAGTGATCCGAATCGTCCTCGAGGGCTGCTCGGAGGGTTACCGCGCGCGTGGGGGTCCGCTTGCACGCGAGTACTTTCACGTCCTTCAGCGCAAGGCTGGCACGATCAGCACCGCCTCCGGCGCCCCAGGCCGCTGGATGGTCGAGGGAGCGGCAGTCTATGCGCAGGCCATCTACGACGACCTCACGGGGAGAAGGCCCCTGGCCGCACAGCGGGAACTGGAACGGCTCTCGTGGTCGGCTTCAGGGACGAGCGCCCCCCACCTCGGTGATCCGTCCGAGGTGGGGTTTATTGTAACCGAGCGGCTGGTGGAACAGACCGGCCCGGAAGCGATCCTTGAGTTCTTTCGGCTTGGCGGTCACCGGGCTGCCTTCACACAGGCCTTTGGCGTCGACTACGACGTCTTTGCCGCCGCCATCGAAGTGCACCGGTTGCAGGTAGCAGCCCCGTTCGAGTGGCGCGTGGCGGGTACCGTGTTCGACTCCGCCGGGCAACCGGCTGCGGGGCTGGACATCTTTGCTGTAGTGAGGATTGAGGGGAAGTCGCGGGCCGTGGGGAGTGGCGAAACGGACACTCAGGGGGAGTTCGGGTTCGCGACGCCGGGAACGGGATACACGATCGCGGTCTTTCTACAGTGCCATCGCGACGACGGGGCAGTGAAGTGGGTCCACGTGGGCGAGTTGGGCGAGGAGGGCTTCGTCGCCGACGAGGACGGTACCTGGAACCACCGCGAGGAAGGGGCGGAGCCGTTCGCGGATGGAGACCGGGACCGTACCAACCTAGTTATCGAGATTCCCGAAACGCGGGAGTCTTTGATCGCGAAGCACTGCCAGCAGTGAGTCCTAGGTAGCCAGCATGCGGCCGGCTTCGCGGATCTCCTCGAGGTAGTAGGGCGGGGTGGTGAGGAGGATGAGGCGGTCGACGCCCTTCTGCTCGAGGGCGGCGCGGGCGGAGCCGTCGGCGCGGACGTAGGGCTCGCTGAGGCCGGCGAAGACGGTCAGGAGGAAGTCGTCGGGGTTGCGGCCCGAGGCGGCGTGCTCGCGGCGGGCGATCTCGGCGAAGGCTGTGAGCTGGGGGTGCCCGGCCTGCGTGTTGAACCCGTCGGCGTGGCGGCCAGCGATGCCGGCCATGCGCGGTCCCCAGCCACCGACGACGATTGGCGGAGGGACCTCGGGGCGGTTGAAGCCATGGGCCGCGCGGAGCTGGAAGTGCTCGCCGTCGAAGGTGGTCCGCTCGCCCGACCAGAGGTGTCGCAGGACCTGGGCGGCTTCGGCGACCTGGGCGGCGCGGACGCGGTCGGGGGGCACGGGGCGACCGAGCATCGTCTGCTCGGGGGCGTAGGGG